>JBAVBF010000082.1:0-10911 GCA_049586115.1 Thermoanaerobaculia bacterium
GCGTAGAACTTCACGTAGTTCGCCTGCTGCGCCGCGGTCAGCGGATGCGACGCGTTGTAGCTCGTGCGGAACGCGAGCTGGATGCTCGGCTTCGTCGCCAGGTCGTCGGACTGATTGTCGGGAAGCTCGATGCAGAGTTGTTCGAACGGCGCGTCCTCGTATCCGGATCCTTCGAACTGGCTGGCGTAGAGAAAGATGTCGTGCGGATTCACGAGCGAGACGACGAGGCAGAAGGGACCGCTGCCGCTGTAGTTGTTGATGAAATCGAGGACGCTTTCGGCGGGGATGCCCGGCGCGGCCGGACCGCAGACGAAGCGATGGTCGTTCTGACCCAAGCCGCCGCCGAGCGTGGCTGTGCCGCTAAGCGACGTGCCGGCATCGGGCGGATTCCACTGCTGCACGTTGTACGTCTGCGCCAGATTGGCGATGTCGGCCTCGGACCAGCTGTTTCCGCTCACCGGAAACGAGAGGTGCCACTTCCCTTTCCAGATCAGCGGATAGGCCGGATCGGCAGCGGCGAGAACGTTCGCGAGGTTCGGATCAGCGGGATTGAGCGCCGTCGTGAACGTCACCTCGACGCCGTTCTGCTGCGGATAGGTGCTGGTCATCATCGAGGCACGGCTCGGCGAACACTCGCACGCCGCGGTGAATGCGTTCAGGAACGTGAGGCCGTTCTTCGCAAGGCGGTCCATCGACGGCAGGTTCTGCTCGGCCCATCCTGCAGGCCAGTGCTGCGCAAACCGCTGCTCGTCGGTGATGAAGAAGATGATGTTCGGATTGGTGAGCTGCGAGAGCGGCATGACGTTTCTCCTCAAAGTCAGGAGAGCCGCGAGCCGCCACTTTTCCTACCCGGCGCCGACCGGCATCGTTCTCGCTCTCTGCACAGCACGCCATGTCTGATGACGCGCCCGTGCGGCGGCCGATCCTCGGGATCCTTTCGATCCTCCTGCTCTTTATTCTTTACCGCGTGTTCGCGGTCTACACCGTCCGCTCGGGCGAGTGCAATCCGAAGCCGGTCGATCCCTCGGTGCGCATCCTCACGCGCGATGAGGCGGGGCGAGTGGTGTCGTTTCCGGAGCGCATTGGCTATCCGCGGCAGCAGCGGCCGCTCGTCGTGATGACCTACAACATCGAAGGGCATGACGAGTTGTACGACGGCGGACATGCCGCGAAGATCGCCGCGACCATCAATCAGTTCAAGCCGGACATCGTCGGATTGCAGGAAGTGCACGACCACACGTGGCAGGTGCGCTTTCGCAATCAATACGAAGAGATCCGGCGGCTGACGGGGATGAACGGCTATTACGGCCGCAGCTACCGCAGCCTCGGCGGCGACTTCGGCAATGCCGTGCTCACGCGCGGCGAGATTCTGTCCGCGGTGGTGCATCCGCTGCCGAGCATCGGCGAGCCGCGCAGCGTGCTCGAAAGCGTCGTCCGCATCGATGGCGCAACGCTCAACGTCTACGTCGCGCATCTCACGGCGTGGTCGAGCATCAATGCGAAAAGCCGAGGAGTGCAGTTGGATTGTCTCGCCAGGCATGTGCGAACCAGCCGCTATCCGTACCTGCTGCTCGGAGACTTCAATGCGCCGCCGGCGTCGGCAGAGGTCACGAAATTCGAGAAGGAAGACGCGGCGCAGTTGTGCGGCGCGGACATCAAAATCACGCATCCGACGCTCGGCGAGCGGATCGACTACATCTTCGCCGACTGGGGCTGGCGCGTGGCGGGGTCGCGCGCCATCGCTACCGGCTCGTCGGATCACTACCCGGTCATCGCCCAACTTTTCTGGAGCCGCAACTGATGAAAGAGACGAAGTCGAAATCGAAGTGGATTGAAAAACGCCGCGGGTCGCACGTCATCCGCGTTCCTCTCGTGCTTTTCAGCGCGATGCTTCTGGCGTTGATCGGATTGACGATCGTGCTCTGGTCGGCGGAGCGCGGCGAAGATCCGCACCTCAACGTGAAAAATGTCGGCGACTTTTCGACGCTGCTGCCGTCGATCATCGGACTGACGCAATCGAGCCTCGACCCCGGCAACAAGATTCAGCTCCTCGAAAACGGCGACGAATTTTTTCCGCTCCTGCTGCGTGACATTGCCGCGGCGAAGGAAAGCGTGCACGTCGAGTCGTACATCTGGTGGAAAGGCGCGATCTGCGATCAGCTCGCGCACGCAATGGCGGCGAAGGCGAAGGAAGGCGTGGAAGTGCGCCTGCTGGTCGACGCGTCCGGCGGCCACAAGATGGACAAAGAGCTGGAGACGTTGATGCTCGACTCCGGCGTGAAGCTCGTCCGGTTCCACCGCCCTACGCTCGCGAACCTCGGGCGGCTCAATAATCGCGACCATCGCAAGGAGATGATCATCGACGGCCGCATCGGCTACATCGGCGGGTTTGGGTTGGCCGAGGAGTGGACGGGGCACGGCCAGGACAAGGATCACTGGCGCGATGCCGGCCTGCGCGTCGAAGGTCCGATCGTGAACCGGCTGCAGGGCGCGTTCAGCGAAAACTGGATCGAGGAGACCGGCGAGATCATGGCCGGCGAAAAGTACTTCCCGCATCTGCCGATTGCCGGTTCGACTCCGGCACATCTCGCATACACCTCGCCGACCGGCGGCGTGTCATCCGTGCAGGTGCTTTACTACCTCGCCATCAAAGGCGCGAAGCACGAGATCATCATTCAGAATCCGTACTTGCTGCCGGACGACGACGCGTTGCAGGCGCTGGCCGAGGCGGTCAAGCGCGGCGTCGACGTGAAGGTGATGGTTCCGGCCACGACGTCGACCGACAGCCCGATCGTGCAGCACGCCAGCCATCATCGATACGGATTGCTCCTCGAAAAGGGCATCAAGATCTGGGAGTACAAGAAAACGCTGCTGCATCAGAAGGTGATCATTGTCGACGGCGCATGGTCGTGCGTCGGTTCGACGAATTTCGACCGCCGCGCCCTGCAGCTCAACGACGAAGTGAGCATGGGCGTGCTCGATACCGGACTGGCGTCGCAGCTCAAAAGCGTCTTCAACGACGACCTGAAATTCTGCGAAGAGCGGCACTTCGACGAGTGGCAGCACCGCGGCTTCTGGCACAAGGCGGAAGACGGGCTGGCGTATCTGGCGAGCTCGCAGCTGTAGCTCCTGGCGACGCGCGGCGTCTCGCCCGCCGTGCTTGCAAGATTGTGCATGACAGCGGGCGAGACGCCCGCGTTCCCGGGAATCCACTAATCTACTGCCTCACATGGCCACACTTCCGATCGAAGGACGCTGGTCGATCAAGCCGGTTGCTAACGATGATGTCGCCTCGGCGCTGGCCTTTCTCCGGCGCGATCCGTTGATCAATGTCTATCTGATCTCGCGCGTCCTCGAAGAGCGGTTTTCATCGTCGACGCAGACGGTCGAAGTACGTCACAACCGCGACGTTGTGCTGGTCGCGTCGCTGGCGACGAACATCGTCCTGGCCGGCGACCGGGAGCTGCCGCAGGACGTGACCGAGACCGCCATTGCCGTCATCGCCGAGCGCATCATCACGCGCATGCTGCCGGTGCGGGCCATCATCTCGCCGGCGCATCTGGTGGAGATGCTCTGGTTGCGGCTGCGCACGCGGCTCGATCCACCGACAGTGGTGCGGTTGAATCAGCCGGTCTACGCCATCCGCGGCCGGCTCGATTATCCCGATCTGAAGGAGGCGCGCTACGCAACGGCGCGCGATCTGGAGGCGGTAATTCCGGCCTGCGCGGCGATGCACCGCGAGGAGGTCGGCATCGATCCGATGGAGCGCGACGCGGCCGGATATCGTGAACGAGTGCGCGAGCTGGTCGAGCAGAAGCGATCCGTGATTCGCGTCGTCGACGGCCAGATCGCTGCGAAGTGCGAGTACTCGGCGGTGACGAACGAAACCGTGCAGCTGATGGGTGTCTGGACCAATCCTCGGTTCCGCCGCCACGGCCACGCCCGCGCGCTGCTCCGCGAGGTTTGCGGCCACTGCGCGCGGAAGGGAAAGACGGTCACGCTCTTCGTGAACGACTTCAACCATCCCGCCATCGCCCTTTACGAGCGCCTCGGCTTTCAACGCATCGGGATCAATCGCGCCCTGATCTGGTAAGCGCTCAAAGGCAAGGCCTGAACATTGCAGAATTCACTGCCAGCCCGGTTTCAACCCGGCCGGAGGTAGGAAATGCCCGAAGTAGGCACTGTCAAATGGTTCAACAACGATAAAGGGTACGGCTTCATCAAGCGCGATACCGGTGAAGATGTTTTCGTGCACCACAGCGCGATTCAGGCGCAGGGCTATCGGACGCTGAATGAAGGGGAGCGTGTGGAGTTCGACGTCAAGCAAGGCCCGAAAGGGCTGCAGGCCGAGAACGTCCACCGCGCGGACGAGGCGCGTTCGGCTTAATCACTGTTCGCTAGGCCCGAAGCGCGCCATCACGAAGGCCCCGAGCGTGCCGCCGACGGCGAGCGCGGGAAGGGCCTGCCCCTGCCCTTTGAGCGAAAGGAGCACAGCCGCGAGTCCGCCCGCGACAAGGATCAGCGTCCGTAACGCTACGTCCTGTAGATCGAAACGCATGATGTAGATGCGGCGATTGGACGCGCCGCGAGGCGGGATTGTAGCAGAGGGTGGGAATTGCTTCGCCAAGGTAGACTCCTTTGCGGGAGTCCCGTACGGAACGATATCGCCATCCTGCCGATCCGCTGGCCTTCATTCAGGACTGCGTTCGCAGAGGCGCGTTGCACTGGAGTTACCACGTGAACATGAGGCTCGACCGGCGACACATTTCACGGCATGAAATACTGGCCGCTGTTGATTCGTATCAGCTCGTCGAGGAGTATCCGGACGACAAGTATCTTCCGAGTTACCTCATCAAAGCGGCTTCAACGTTCCATGTTCTATTCGCGACCGACATTGCGGATCGCAACGTGCGCGTCGTGACGGCGTATCGACCTGACCCTGGAGAGTGGCATCCCGATTTATTGCGGAGGAGATCGCGATGAAATGCCGAATTTGCGGCGCGAGACAGGAACTCACGACGACTGATCTTCCGTTCAAGACCGGCGATCACTCAATCGTGATCCTCAAATCACTGCCGGTATTTCAGTGTGAGCAGTGCAGTGAGTACTCGATGGATGATCCGACGTTTCAGCGCGTTGAGGAGATCCTCGCGCGCGCCGATTCCGGTGCGGAGCTCGAGATCATTCCGTTCGCTGCGTAACTCCTACATCCGCTCCGGTACCGGAATCCCGAGCAATCCCAGCGTCGCGCGCATGGTCTGGCGGAAGACGTCGGCGCATACGGCGCGGCGTTGGCGTTCGGCGGGGTCCTTCTCATTGAGGATCGGATACTTGTGGTAGAAACTGTTGAACTTCTGCGCCAGGACGAAGAGGTCGTGCGTGATGATCGACAGCTCCAGCGCGTCGGTGGCGCGTCGGATCGCGGACGGCAATTCGGCGCTGAGCCGCACCAACTCCCACATCTCATCGGTGAGCCCTTCGTTGAGCGTGAGCGCGTCGAGTGAGGTTGGATCGAGCTTCGATTCGACGCCACGCTCGGCCATCTTGCGGAAGATGTTTTCGACGCGGACAGTCGAGTACTGCAGGTACGGGCCGGAGTCGCCTTCGAAGGTCAGCGCTTCGTTGAAATCGAAGGCGATGACTTTGTTGCGGCCGAACTTGAGCATGAAGTAGCGGAGCGCGGCCACGGCGATTTCGCGGCCGAGCTGGTCGACGTCGGAATCCGTCAATCCTTCGCGTTTGCTTCCTTCGCGCACCGATTCGGCGGCCTTCGACTGCAGCGCATCGATCAGATCGTCGGCTTTCACGCCGAGGCCTTTGCGCCCCGACATTTCGATATACGGCTTCTTCGAATCTTCTTCGGAGACGTCGATCCCGAGCGCCTTCGCGGTCGCCGGAGTGAGCGCCACCATCTCGTACGAATAGTGAATCGAGTTCTCCGCCTCGCGCGCGTGGCCGAGCTGGCGGACGCCTTCCTTCACGACTTTCTGCAGGTACGACTGGCGGACGTCGATCACGTTGACCACTTTTTGTGCACCGCCGAAACGCGGTGCGCCGGGATCGCCGTCGCCGCTGGTCGTCTCCCAGAGAATGTGACCGTCGTCATACGTCGAGAATTCGCGGAAGTTGAACGTTCGGTCGAGCAGGCCAAACTTCCAGAGCTGATACGCGATGTCCTTGCCGGTGTAGGTGACCGTGCCGTTGGAGCGGACCAGGATCTTGTCCGGCTCGTTCATCCCTTCGAACTCGGCGCTCTCGTCGAGCTTCATTACCCAGCAGTCTTTGTGTTTGCCTTCCGTCTCCTGGATGACGGCGCCGCTTGATTTTAGTAATTCAAATGCCCGATCCCAGAAGTGGAGATTGATGATGTCGGACTCTTTCGGCAGCAAGTCGTAGGTGATGCCGAGTCGCAGCATCGTGGCGATGTGCAGCCGCACGATGGCGCGTGCGATCGTCGCTGCGAATTCGAATGTGTCGCCTTCGTGCTTCTCGATCGCGTGCAAGGCGTCGCGCCGCCACTGCTGAGCTTCTGGGGAGGCAGCGTAGTACGCGGCCATCTTCGAGTAGACGTCCCAGCAGTAGTAATCGAACCGCACGCTCGGATCGTCGATCATCGCGCGCACCTCGGCCAGCGACTTCGGCTCGAGATGCTGGAAGGCGACCACGACGTCGGCGATCTGCACGCCGGTGTCGTCGATGTAATTCTGCGTTTCGACGCGATGGCCGAGCCACTTCATGCAGCGGACGTAGGTGTCGCCCAGGACGGCGTTGCGGAGGTGGCCGATGTGCGCGGCTTTGTTCGGATTGATGTTGGTGTGCTCGACGATGACGCGCTCGCTGGTCGGCGCAGCGGGCGCCATGACGTTTCCGATGTGCGCCGCGGTGAATGCGCCGCGGTCAAAACGGAAGTTGAGGTAGCCGGCGCCTTCGATCGTGACCGACTGCACGAACATCGGTAGCTGTAGTCCGTCGACCATCGCCTCGGCGAGCTCGCGCGGTTTGCGCTTGAGCGCTTTCGCCAGTTCGAGGCAGAGGGGCGTGGCGAGGTCGCCCATGGCCAGCCGCGGCGGCGCCTGCAACACGACGCGATCGACGGCGTGGCCGAAGAGCGTGAGCACGCGCGAGGTCAGCGTTTCGGTGAGTTGTTCGATGATCTGTTCGAGAATCAAGAGTTGCTCCGTTCCAGCAGCGAATCGCCCGTCATCTCCGCCGGCTTGTCGATGCCGAGGATGTCGAGCAGCGTCGGCGCGACATTCTGTAGCGATCCGCCGTCGCGCAGCGAGCCGAAACGTTTGTGCGGATCCACAAGGATCAGCGGCACGGGATTGGTGGTGTGCGCGGTGTGCGGCTGGTTCGTGGCGGGATCGAACATCAGTTCCGCGTTGCCGTGATCGGCGGTGATGAGCGCGACGCCGTCGACTTTCTCGACGGCCGTGAGGATGCGATCGACGGCCATGTCGGTGTCATGCACGGCTTCGACGGCGGCCTGCATCACGCCGGTGTGGCCGACCATGTCCGGATTGGCGATGTTCATGATGATGACGTCGAACTTCTTCGACGCGACCGCTTCGACGACCTTGTCCGCCAGTTCGAAGACGGACATCTCCGGCTTGAGATCGTACGTCGCCACTTTCGGCGACGGGACGAGGATTCGCTCTTCGCCCGGTGACTTCGTATCGGAGCCGCCGTTGAAGAAGAACGTGACGTGTGCGTATTTTTCGGTCTCGGCGATGCGCAGTTGTTTCAGTCCCGCGTGCGAAAGAACTTCGCCGAGGTGATTGCGGACTTCCTGCGGCGGGAAAAGGACGGGGAGCGTCCAGTCTTCGCGATACGAATTCATCGTCACGAGATGGGCCTTCGGACGCACGGCGCGGTGGAAGCCGTCAAAGTCATCGTCCTTGAATGCGGTCGCGATCTGGCGCATGCGGTCCGCACGGAAGTTGAAGAACACGACTGCGTCGCCGTCTTCGATCCGCCCGAGGTGCGCGCCCTCGGGCGTCAGCACCGCGATCGGCTCGATGAATTCGTCGGTCACGTTCTGTTCGTAAAAACGGCGCAGTGTCTCCAGCGGATCCTTCGTCTGCGTTCCGACGCCGAGCGTCATCAGGTCGTAGCCGCGCTGCACGCGGTCCCATCGCTTGTCGCGGTCCATCGTGAAGTAGCGGCCGATGACCGTCGCGAGATGTGCCTGCGGTTTGTGTTCGATGTGCGCGAGGAGATTGCTGAGGTATTTCTCGGCAGATTTCGGCGGCGTGTCGCGGCCGTCGAGGATCGCGTGGATGAAGACGTCTTTCGCGCCGAGCGCCATCGCGGCATCGATCAGGCCGTGCAAATGCGTCTGCATCGAATGGACGCCACCGTCGGAAAGCAATCCCACGAAGTGAATCGCTTCGCCCTGCTTCACCGCATCGACGAGCGTCTGATTCGCTTCCAGCTCATGGCGCGAGACCGCCTTGCCGATGCGCACGATGTCCTGATCGACGATTCGTCCCGCGCCGATATTGAGATGACCGACTTCCGAATTGCCCATCTGATTTCGCGGCAGACCGACTGCGCGCCCCGAGGCCTCGAGCGTCGTCCAGGCACTTTCGCGGAACAGCCGGTCGAAACGCGGCGTGTCGGCCGCGGCGATCGCGTTCGATTCGGTTTCTTTGCGGCAGCCGAAGCCGTCGAGCACGATCAGGATGAGAAACGGGCGGTCGGACATCGCGGCCGGCGACCATATCAAAAACGCCGCGCATCTCCTGGCACCCGCGAAACTGCTACACTTTCGCGCTTAGCGTTCAGCACTCGGGAGGGGCGGACCCATGAAGACCTGGGAGTACAAGATCATCAACGTCCGGTCGGAGAATTACTCGATGGATCCGCGGCGTGCCGAGGAGTTGAACCGGCTCGGGGATGACGGCTGGGAGCTCGTCAGCATCACCTCGATCAACTTCAAGACCGGTGCAACCGATCACATCGGCATGGTCTTCAAACGCGAGAAGCAGCAGCATCCCGCGTAACTGCTACAGTTCCCGGAAATCCAATCGGAGTGAATCCCATGGCGAAGAAAATCCTCCTCGCGGATGACAGCATCACCATTCAGAAAGTCGTCGAGCTGACCTTTTCCGACGGCGACTACGAGGTGATCGCGGTCAACAACGGGGCCAAGGCGATCCAGAAACTGGCGGAGATGCGGCCGGACATCATCCTCTCCGACATCATCATGCCGGAGAAGAACGGCTACGAAGTCTGCGAGTACGTGAAGTCGCATCCTGAGTACCGCAACATCCCGGTGATCCTGCTGACGGGGACGTTCGAGCCGTTCGATCCCGACCGCGCCGACAAGGCCGGATGCGATGCGGTGGTGACGAAGCCGTTCGAGTCGCAGAGCCTCATCCACAAGGTCGAGGAGCTGATTCAGCAGAGTCAGAACGCGGCAGCCGAGGCCGAGCCGGAACCGGCCGCGTTGTTCAACGCGCCGGCGTTTGAAGCGCCGGCCGATCCGTTCACGCACGACAACGACATCTTCAACGCTGCTCCCGCGGTGGCGCCTTCGTTCGCGTCCGACATGCCGTTCGACTCTCCGAGCGAACCTGCGTTCGGCGGCGAGACGCGCGCGTTTCCGCGCATGAGCTTCGAGGAGATGGAGCAGCTGGCGAATGAGCCGCCTACCGCGCCGCAGCCCGCCATGCCGGAGCCGGTTCACGAACCGGAGACGTCGCCGTGGGATGAAACGCCGGCAGCGTTCGGCGGCGAGACGCGCGCGTTTCCGCGGATGAGTTTCGAAGAGATGGAGCACATGGCGTCGACGTCGCAGCCGTCGTTCGACGCTGCGCCTCCAACGCCGCCGCCCGCTTCCGAGCCATCGCCGTGGGACGAGCCGCAGCAGGACGACGCGTCGACGCGCGCGATTCCGAAAATGAGTTTCGAAGAAATGCGGCAGATGGCTGAAGCCGCGAAGCCGTCCGAGCCGCCGCCGTTCGAGACGTTGGGCGCGCCCGCGGAACCTGAAGCATCGCCCTGGGACGAAGCGCCGCCCGCGTTCGGCGGCGAAACGCGCGCGTTTCCGAAGATGAGTTTCGAAGAGATGGAGCAGATGGCGTCTGCAACGTCGAGCGAACCGGCCTGGGCTCCGGCCACCGATCCGTTCGCGGAAGCAGCTCCGGCCGAGTCGCCGTTCGCTGCCGAGGAGGCGCCGGATCACGCGCCGCCCGTCAACAATCAGATTACGGACGATGTGAACCCGCAAATCACCGATGACGTCAATCCTCAGATCACGGACGTGAATCCACAGATCACCGATCTGACGGATGAGCAGGTGGACCGCATCGCCCGCCGCGTCGTGCAGTTGATGTCGGAGCAGGTTGTTCGCAACATCGCGTGGGAAGTGATTCCCGACCTCGCCGAGATGGTGGTGAAGGAGCGGATCCGGCAGCTCGAAGCCGAGGCGTGATCACGCGGAGACGCGGAGGCGCGGAGGTTTCGTGAGGATCTACACGCGCACCGGCGACACCGGTGAGACCTCCCTCTTCGGCGGCGCGCGCGTTCGCAAGGACGACGCGCGCATCGAGGCCTACGGCACCATCGACGAACTGAACTCAGTCCTCGGCGTCGCCCGTGCGAGTTGGCCTGCGTCGTCGCTCGACGGACAATTTCACGCGATCCAGTCGGACCTGTTCGACATCGGGGCGCACCTCGCGTCGCCGGGAACGTCGCGTTTCACTGGACCGCCGGCGGAACGCGTAACGTCGCTCGAGCACGACATCGACGCGATGGAGTCAGAGCTCGCGCCGCTCAAAACGTTCATCCTGCCGGGCGGCACGCTCGCCGCGGCGCAGCTTCACGTGGCGCGGACGGTCTGCCGCCGCGCGGAGCGGCTGGTCGTATCGCTGAACGATGACGATGATGCGACGAAGGCGTCGATCA
>JBAVBF010000083.1:0-5393 GCA_049586115.1 Thermoanaerobaculia bacterium
CGTCCCGCGCGGGCGAGAGCGTGATGCGCGGAGCGGGGCGCACCATCAACGAAAAGCATGACCACCACCTACGACAGTTCTGCCATTGAAGTCCTCACCGGTCTCGAGCCCGTCCGCAAGCGGCCGGGCATGTACACCACCACCGAGCGGCCTAACCATCTCGCGCAGGAAGTCATCGACAACTCCGCGGATGAGGCCATCGCCGGGCACTGCAAGGAGATCGTCGTCACGCTGCACGACGACGGATCGCTCTCCGTTTCCGACGACGGGCGCGGGATGCCGGTCGACAAACATGCGCGCGAAGGCGTCAGCGGCGTCGAGGTCATCCTCACGCGGCTGCACGCGGGCGCGAAGTTTTCGGACAAGAGTTACCGCTTCTCCGGTGGCCTGCACGGCGTCGGCGTGTCGGTCGTCAACGCATTGTCGAAGCGTCTCGAAGTGAAAGTGCGCCGCGACGGCAACGAGTACTTCATGGATTTCGCCGACGGCAAGAAGAAGCACGAGCTGAAAGTCGTCGGCCAGGTCGGCAAGCGGAACACGGGGACGACGATTCACTTCTGGCCCGACGAAAAATTCTTCGACACGCCGAAGATCAACGTGCCGCGACTCAAGCACGTAATGCGCGCCAAGGCCGTTCTTGCTCCGGGACTGCGGCTGCGGTTCATCAGCGAATCCGATCCCGCCGAAAGTGAAGAATGGTTTTACGAGAACGGACTTCCGGCCTATCTGATGTCGGAGCTGGCCGGACTTACGACCATTCCGGAGCTGCCGTACGTCGGCACGTTCAAAGGATCGAATGAGGAAGTGGATTGGGCCGTGGTCTGGCTGCCCGAGGGCGATCCGAGCGATCTCGTTACCGAGTCGTATGTGAATCTCATCCCGACCGCGCAGGGCGGCACGCACGTCAACGGCTTCCGTACCGGGCTCACGGAGGCTATTCGCGAATTCTGCGAGCTTCGCAACCTGCTGCCGCGCGGCGTGAAGCTCGCGCCTGAGGATGTCTGGTCGCGCTGCAGCTACATCCTTTCGCTGCGGATGACCGAGCCGCAGTTCACGGGACAGACGAAGGATCGACTCTCATCGCGCGAGGCCTCGGCGTTCGTCTCCGGCGTCGCGCAGGATGCGTTTTCGATCTGGCTGAACAACAACGTCGCCGACGCCGAGCGCATCGCGCAAGTGGCCATCGCATCCGCGATGACGCGGCTGCGGCAGGGCAAAAAAGTCGAGCGCAAGAAGATGACCAGCGGTCCGGCGCTGCCGGGCAAACTCGCCGACTGCACCTCGACCGATCTCAATCTCACGGAGCTTTTTCTCGTCGAGGGCGACTCCGCCGGCGGCTCCGCCAAGCAGGCCCGCGACCGCGAGTACCAGGCCATCATGCCGTTGCGCGGCAAGATCCTGAACACGTGGGAAGTCGATCCGAACGAGGTGCTGTCGTCGCAGGAAGTCCACGACATCGCCGTGGCCCTCGGCGTCGATCCGGGCAGCGAGGACGTGAAGGGATTGCGCTACGGAAAAGTCTGCATCCTCGCCGATGCCGACTCCGACGGCGCGCACATCGCCACGCTGCTGACGGCGCTTTTCGTCCGCCATTTCCGCAGACTCGTGACCGACGGACGCATCCACGTGGCCATGCCGCCGCTCTATCGCATCGACGTCGGCAAGAATGTGTTCTACGCGCTCGACGACCACGAGCGCGATGGAATCCTCCAACGCATCGAAGCCGAGTCCATCCGCGGCAAGGTGAACATCCAGCGATTCAAAGGCCTCGGCGAGATGAATCCGCTGCAACTCCGCGAAACGACGATGAACCGCGACACGCGCCGACTCGTGCAACTCGTCCTGAAAGCCGAGGACGGCGCCGACGCGACCATCGACATGCTGCTCGCGAAGAGCCGCGCCGGCGATCGCAAAGTGTGGCTCACCGAGGAAGGCGACAAGGCCGAGATTTTGGAGTGAGCGCAAAACGTCGTCGGCGACGCCGACGTAAGAACCGTAGCCCACGCCTTCAGGCGTGGGGAATCGGTTCGCTCTTAAGAACAGACGTTCGAATTTCCCACGCCTGAAGGCGTGGGCTACGGCTCTGAGGCCGGCTTCGCCGAGGGATTCACTCGATGGTGAAATCGCGTTTGATGAAACCCAGCGACTTCGTTCCCGCGATCCGCAGGAGAACTTTCGCGGTGTACTTGCCTGGCGGCAATTCGAATGGCTCGCGCAGCGTGACGTAGCCGCTGTTCACGCGGGCGGCTCCGGTGAAGGCGATCCGTTTTGATTTGTAGTCCACTGCGCCGCCGTGCGCGTCGAAGATGTAGATGAGCACTTCGACGGACGGCGATGCGTCGACGAGTTGCGGCACCACCTCGGCGCGCGCGAAGCTCACCGCCACCTCGGCGCCGCCATCGGCGAGCGTCACGGCGGATTGAAGCGATACGCCGGCTTGCGGGACGTCGTTGAGGAGGATGTCTGCGATTTGGAGGGAATCGATCGCGGTCGGTGCCTCGGCGTATCCGAATCCTTCGCGATACGAGACCTCGGAGCCGCGCGGCGCGCCGATGACCCGCACGGTGACACGACCTTTCTTGCGGTTGCCCTGGCGGAATCCGAGGACGTAGGCGACGCGCTGCGCTTTCATCAGAGTATCGACGGCTTCAACGAGATCGTTGCGGTTGGCGATTACGCGGCCGCCGGTGTCGCGCGCGAGCATGTAGAGCCCGTCGTTTTCGAGATCGGCGAATGTGTGACGCAACCCTTTGATGTCGACTGCGTCGAGCGTGACTCCGGCGGAGAGGAAGGTCTGATGCATCTGTTTCACCAGAGTCATCAGCTGTGACTCGATATTGGGCGGCCGGTTCTTCGCCTTGATGTCGGTGATGCGCGTCGAGTCGAAGCCCTCGGTAAAAATGACCAGATGCTTCTGTCCTTCGAGCGCGGAGAGGCGGGCGGCCACGTCGCCGAGGTCGTGGAGTTGCGATTCGATGAGCCGATTTTTCGGAATTGCCAGCATGTCCTGAGTGGCCTGCCCGCCGCGCAGCGCGTCGGCCATCTCGCCGCCGACCATGTCCGCGAGGCCTTCCTGCGAGTCGGAGATCGTTTGCCCCTGTTCCATCACCGACATCCACTGCGCGCGTTCCTGGCTGCCGAGCGCGAGGCCGAGCGGATCCTGCGTCCTGCTCCCGTGCAGCGTGAAGATCGCGCGTGTCACCGCAACGCGATCGCTGACGAACGGCGAAAGAAAATGGACGCCGTGGCTGGTGGAGTAGGTGGCGACGGCGAAGAAGTCGGTGGCCGGATTCGAATGCGATACCGCTTCCTCGGCGGCTTTCTGCGCGCGCACCAACTTTGCCGGCGTGGCGAAGGTGATGTCGAAGAGGAAGAGGTACAGCCGCCGTTCCCGGCGCGGACGTTCCACCTGCTCGGCTGCCGGCACGGCCGCGAAATCGATGACATCGAAGTAGTCGATCGTCTGCGGATGGCCGTCGACGAGGAGCGTGAAGGAATCCTTCGTAAGCCCGCGCACCGGCTGCCCGTCGCTGGCGGTGACGTAGACCGGAACCTGCACGACTTCGACCGTGACGTTGTCGCGGACTTGCGCGGCCGAGGTCAACGCCAACGCGGCGGCGAGCAACGGAGCGACTCGCCGTAGCATCAGCCGCGCTCCCACGTCCCGCTTTTGCCGCCCGACTTGCGCACCAGTTGCAACGACTCGATGCTGATCCCTTTCTCGGCGCTCTTGCACATGTCGTAGATCGTGAGCGCGGCCACGGCGCAAGCGGTCATCGCCTCCATCTCGACGCCCGTCTTCCCTTCGCAGCGGACGATGGAGCGCACCTCGATCGTTCCGCTGTTCGGATCGAGATCGAAGGTGATGTCGACGGAGCTGATGGCGAGAGGATGCGCGAGCGGAATGAGGTTCGGCGTCTGCTTGGCGGCGAGCACGCCGGCGACTTTTGCGGTCGTGAGCACGTCGCCCTTCGGCAGCGCCTGTGCGATCAATTTCTGCAATGTCTCCGTGGACATGCGCACGGTCGCCAGCGCCACGGCTTCGCGCGAGGTGCTGCGCTTCGCGCCAACATCGACCATGGAGATGCCGCCGGTGTCGTCGAGATGGGAAAAGTCAGTAGGCATGTGGATTCGTAGATTAGTCGATTCGTGGATCAGTAGATTGATGGCCACTGGCCGCTGACCACTCCTCCACCGTATTCACATTCATCAGCGGCTCTCCATCGAATGTCTTCCGCAATTCATCCTCGGGCAGAATCTCGGCTTCCGATTCGGAGGCAAGTCCGCGCAGGTCGTATCGCTTGGCGGAGATGCGCTGTTCGATGCGAGGCAGCAGCGCGGGATCGTATCCGCCGCAAAGCATCTGCGTTTTGCCGCTCCAGATAGGTGCGAGCAGAAGCGCCGCCGATGATTCGAAACGCTCGCGCAGGAAGCGAAGAACCGCGGCGGTGATCAGCGGGTAGTCGACGGCGAGGACGAACGAACATTCGCGCGCATGCTCGAGCGCGCGCGCGACGCCGAAGACGGGCGCCTGATCGTCGTGCGGACGTTCGTAGATCGTCTCGATCGATGCGGGCGCTCCGCCGGGCCGCTGCACCGCGATCACGTTTTCGAAGACATCCTTCGCCGCGCGTGCAACACGATCGAGAAACAGCTCCTCCTTCGGACGTCCCATGCGCTGCGAACGGCCGCCGATGAGGATGTAGCCGTTCACCGGCGGTAGCTCCGCGCCAGGTCATCGAGGTCGGCGCCCATGCGGTAACGGATCACCGTCCGCCAGTTGTGCGCGGCCGTCCGGACCAGCCCCTTGCGCAGGAATCGGCGCCCCGAGGTGGTGACGGTCAGCGGAAGAATCGTCGTAAGTCCGCGGCGTTTCATGCGAATTGCGAGCTCGTAATCTTCCATCAGCGGCATCTCCCGGAAGCCGCCGATTTCGAGAAATGTCTCGCGGCGGATGAATTGCGCCTGATCGCCCCACGGACATCGCGTGAGCCGCGTGCGCAGGTTGATCGCCGCCGCGGCGAAGGCGAGTTTGCGCGACCGCTCGATGAAGCGGATTCGGAATCCGCCAAAGTGCGCGCGTTGCAATGCGTTCTCCGCCGCTTCTGCTGCGTCTGGCGGAAGTCGCGTGTCGGCGTGCAGAAAGATGAGCGTGTCGTGCGAGGCGGCTTGCGCACCGAAGTTCGATTGTTTCGCGCGCATGCGATCGGTGAGAAGGACTCTTGCACCGGCGGCGGTGGCATGCCGCGTCGTGCGATCGTCGCTGCCGCCGTCGACGACGATCACCTCCGCGGCGCCGGCGGCGAATGCGGATTCGACGGCGCCGGCAATCCAGTCCTGCTCGTTCAGCGTGGGGATGATCACCGACACGGGGCTCATGCGAGGGCCCGGCG
>JBAVBF010000084.1:0-8780 GCA_049586115.1 Thermoanaerobaculia bacterium
GCCCCGAGCAGCACGAGGCCGAGACACACGCCGGCCAGGTACGGATCGGCGTAGCGGCGAGCAGTGCTCACTTGCCGGCTTTCTCCGACGGATTGTCGACCGGATAATCGGTGTGCCGCGACCAATCCTCGAACGACCCGTCGTACAGCAGCACCGGATGCCCGAGCGTGCGCGCCGCGAACAACATGGCCGTCGTCTGCTGGCCGATGTGGCAGTAGCCGATGACGATGTCGTTCGGCCCGACGCCCGCTTTCGCAAAGATCGCCGCCAGTTCGGCGTCGGACTTGAGTAACAACCGATCGTCGGTAATCGACGTGAACGGGATGCTCAGCGCGCCGCGAATATGTCCCGTCCGATGCTGCTGTCCATGCGCTCCGCCGGTCTCGACGCCGTCGTAAAACGCAGCATCGCGTCCATCGACGACGGATACTCCCGGCGTTCCGAGCCGCGCGTTCACCGTCGCCGCATCCACGACAATCGGACGCAGCTTCAACGCCGACAGCGTCCCCGACTTCGCCGGCGCGACATCCTTCGTCACCACCCCTCCCGCGCGCACCCACGCCTCCTGCCCGCCATCGAGCAACGACGACCTCGCGCCGAGTCCCGCGTAATCGAGCGTGAACATCACCCGCGTCGATGGCGACACCCAATCCTTCCCGTAGTAAACGACGACGCGCGATTTGTCCGAAATCCCCAGCGCCTCCAACCGATGCCGCAAATCCTCCGCCGCCGGCATCTCCAGCATCAACCCCTTCCCGCTGTGGTCCGAAACCGAAATGTCCTGCTGCGACACAAACCGCGCCCCCGGGATATGCGCCGCCTCGTACTCCGCCTTATCTCCAACATGCAGCAGGACGAGATCAGGATCGGCCAGATGCGCCTTCAACCACGCCGCATCGACAACAAGGTTCTGCCGCGGACCGGCAAACGCATTCGCCGCAACCATCAGCACCAAAAGCAACGTTTTCATCGAAGTCTCCTTCGATGATGAGGATGGCCCGGGCGGGACGCCGTGTCGCCACGTTTGCAGCGAAGTGGATTGGGAGGGGGGTGAAATGGGCGAGGGCACGACGCCCGATTCCAGCCACCTATCGAGCAAAGCGTCTGTTAGTCCACTGATCTACCAGCCGTTGCAAACAGCGCCTCGAAATCCTTCCTCCGACTGCGGCTCAACTTGATCCGCCGCCCGTCCGCGAGCAGCAGCGCGCAGTCGCCGCGGAAGAGCGGGTGGATCTCGCGGACGCGGTCGATGTGGACGATCGCGGAGCGGTGGACGCGGAAGAAGTGGCGGCGGTCGAGTTGCTTTTCGATCTCTTCCATCGTCTGGCGCAGCAAGTGGGCGGCGGGGCCGGCGTGGAGCGTGACGTAGTAGTCGGCGGCTTCGATCCAGTCGATCTGGGCGGCGTCGAGCACGATCGTTTTCTCGCGCGCCGGGATCAGGAAGCGGGTGCGCGGGACTTCGCGTTCGACGAGGAGCTCGGCGATGCGGTGATCGATCTCGCCGCGTTGGCGTCCGCGCGCCCGCTCCTTCGCGCGCGCCAGCGCCTCGGCGAATCGGCGGTCGTCGAATGGTTTGAGGAGATAGTCGAGCGCGTGGACTTCGAACGCGCGGACGGCGTAGCGATCGTAGGCGGTGACGAAGATGACCGCGGGCACTGTGTCTGCCCCAATCTGCTCGACGACTGCGAATCCGTCGACCTCGGGCATCTGGATGTCGAGAAAAAGGAGGTCCGGCCGCGTGCGTGCGATCAGCGCGACGGCATCGCTGCCGGTTCCTTCGCCGACGACTCGCACTTCGGCATCCTCGGACAACAACACGCGGATCGACTCACATGCGAGCGGTTCGTCGTCGATGATCAGGACGCGGAGTGCATCCGTCACGATCCACTCCACGGAATCGACACCGAGGCCAGCACGCCCTCGCCCGCGGATCTGAGATCGAACCGCGCCGCGTCGCCGTAGAGATGCCGCAGCCGGTCGAGCGTGTTGCGGATTCCGATGCCGCTCTCGCTTCGTTCGCCGAGTCTGCCGGTGTTGAAGACTTCGATGTTGAGTTGGCGGTTGTTGCGGAAGGCTCGCACGTTCACCACGCCCGGCGATGCGTTCAATTCGATGCCGTGGCGGATTGCGTTTTCCGCCAGCGGCTGCAGCAGCGTCGGCACCGCTTCCCTTCCCGCCTCGGACGATGCATCGATCGTGAACGACATCCGATCCGGAAAACGCGCGCGCTGGATCTCGAGATAGCGCCGCAGCACGGCCAGCTCCGCGTCGAGCGGGACTTTCTGATCGCCGGCGTGATCGAGCGTGTAGCGCAGCAGCTCGCTGAGGCCGGCCAGCATCGTGATCGCTTCGTCGTTGCGTTTTCCGCGAACGAGTCCGCTGATGGCGTTGAGCGTGTTGAAGAGAAAGTGCGGCTGGATCTGCAACTCCAGCGCGTGCAGCCGTGCGTCAGCCAGCGAGGTCTCGAGCTGCGCGGCCTGCAGCGCGCGCTCGCGATAGCGTTCGTAAAATTCGAATGCCATCGCTCCGCCGAGGACCATGCAGTAGAGGAGAAACTCCAGCGGGACGCGGAAGAACAGGATCGAGGCGACCGGGATCTGCGCCGGTTCGGCGGTCATCCGGTCGTACGGCTTGATCGCGATCAGCAGTCCCAGCCAATAGAACGAGTGCAGCACGGCGATCACGCAGGCCGCCAGGAAATGCGCGAGGATCGGCAGCCTCCGCAGCGGCACGACCGGGAAGCGCCGCGCCAACCAGACGATGACGGCCGTCGCCACCAGCCATCCCTCGGAGATTGCGACGTAATAGAAGATGAGCCTGGAGACGGAATGCCCGTGCGTGATCATGCTGATCCAGACCTGGATGCCGGTGACGACGCCGAACAGAGTCCAGAAGATCGCCGCGAACTGCCAGGCCATACGGCGCGGAGTCATGCCCGCCAGTTTGCGGCAGGATTCGGTGAAACGACGAATGAATGCAGCGAACGGTGACCAGCGTGCAGCGAATTGGATCGCGCTGCGGCGCTTCGCTCGATCTGCGTCATCTGCGGATGAACGTTTCAAAGCATGCGACGATGCGCGGATGAAGAAAGCCGCAGTGCTGATGTTTTTCGTCTGCGCTCCCCTCTTCGCCGCCGATGAATTCACCCTGTATGACCTGCTGGCGCCGGAGAGTCATCAGTTCGCCATCACGTACGACGTGACGCAGGATCGCGAAGGGGCGGAGTTGTTTTTCAATCCGATCCGCGTCGGATCGATCGCCACGAAAGAGCGAGTGCTCGCGCGCGCGACCGGCAAGGAGCTGCCGTTCGAAGTGGTCAGCGGCAAGGTGGCCAGGGAGAGCGGACTCGTTTCACCGAAGACAGCGGACGACGCGCAGTTCATTCGCGTCCATCTGCCGGCGGCGGTGCCGAAGGGCGGCGAGACGCGCATCCGTATTCTGAAAACGTACACCGATGCGGCGTCGTACTACCTCAACGACGGCAATCTCATTTTCGAGCGGCCTCTCGGGATCAAGCGCAACGTCGTGCTGCTGCCGAAATCGTGGGAGCTGATCGAATGCGCATCGCCGGCCATCGTCTCCACCGATCCCGACGGACGGATTCGCATCAGCTTTCTCAACGATCGCGACGATCAATTGCCGGTGAAGATCGTTGCGCGGAGGCTGCCATGAAAGCGACGCTGTTCCTTCTCCTCCTTTTCGCGCCCGCAGTTTTCGCGCAGGAGTCGTTTCACCGCGCCGAGCAGGACCGCGAGATCACGTACTGGCTGCTCGATCCGGCCACGCATCAGTTCCGCATCTCGCACGATTTCACCGTCACGCGCGCCGGGCAGAAATCGGTGCACAGTTTCGTGCGCAAAGGCAGCGTCGTGTCGCCGGACGCGAAGATGATCGACCTCGACACCGGCGCCGATCTCGTCACGCACAGCGTGGCCGGCAAAGAGGTGAACGCGCTCGGCTATTACCCGAACAAAGTCGAGCCGGATTCCGTCGCCGTGCAGGGCGACCTCGCGCATGCGGTCGAGGAGGGACAGTCAGCGCGCATCCGCGTGCAGGAGACGTACACCGATCCGGCCGGCTACGTTCTCGACAACGGCGAACTTCTCTGGAAGCGAACGCTCGGACGTCCGCTCAACATCGTCACGCTGCCCGCCGGATGGATGCTGACGTCCGTGAACACGCCGGCCATCATCTCGCTCGACGCCGAGGGCCGCGTGCGGCTGCGATTTACGAACGTGCGCAATGACGAGTTGTCGGTCGTGATTCGCGCGAAGAAGAAGACCGCGAAGTAGCGGCGAACGTCGGCGAAGCCGGCGTAAGAACCGTGGCCACGCGTTCACGGCGATAGGAAGCTTCGGCTCGAGGTCACCTTCTGACGATCGCGTCCAGCGGACGCCGCTCGTCTACGGCCAGCGGATCACGATGTCCGGCAGACGTGTGCGGCCGCCTTTTCCGTCGATGATTTCGACCTGCGCGTCCGTCCACTGCGGGACGCCGCGCGGGCGTTTGTCGAACGTGATCGTGAAGCCGGCGTCGCGGACGCGTGCGTACCAGGGAAACTTCATCTTCACGTCGAGGCGGCTGGCCGGCGAGGTGTGGAAGCGGTACATGCCGTTGTGCAGCAGGACGTCGACCGATGAAATGCCGTTCGGCGAGAGCGCCCAGCCGGTGACGGTGAGCGGACCGTTGATCGTCTCGTCGGAGTGCGGCGTGTCGACGACGCCGAACGAGCAGCCCATGTACGTCGCGTCGCCGCGCAGCGCGCGTTGCAACTCCTGATCGTCGGTGTAGCCGGCGCCGTCGCGATGATCGGGCGGACGGAGCTCGCGCCAGTTCGGGACGTTCTGCGCGACGGCGAAGAGGTAGTCGCCGCCTCCGCGATGATCGAAACGGCGGATGAATCCGAGACGCCCGAGCTCCATCTCCTTCGCCAGCCACGCATGCGTCGGCTCGCTCGCGCCGCGCAGCCAGTCATCGTGCACGAGCAGGAAGTGGCAATCGTTGGCCGCCAGCAGCGGGAGAAAGCCCTCTCGAATCGGCTTCTGCTGCGCCATCTCCTGAATCTTCGTATGTAGCGGCGGCTCGAATCCCGACGTGCCGTTCATGAGCGGCTTGTGATGAATGGTCGCGCCGAATTGATAGAGAAACTGGGCGATGCCTTCCGAAATCGGCAACTCCAACGTGCCGCCGGTGAACTTCGTGTCGCGCATCCAGAGGTACGCAGGATCGGCGACGTTGAGCGCATGCTCCCAGCGGATGATCGGGAGCACGTCGTGAATCGACAGCACGATCAGCAGCGCGGCCACGCTGATCCGTCCAATCTTGGTGCGCCGCGCGTCGATCCATGCCACCGCGCCGCACGCGCTCGCGCCGGCCAGGCCGACATACGCGTCCGTCGCCCACCGCGCCGGAACCCGCATGCTCCGGAACATGGTCAGGCGTTCGTAGAGAAACGAGTGGACGAACGCGTGCAGGCCGAGCGAGCCGAGAACGCCGAGGACGATCCAGAGCATCAGGACCCACAGCTCGATCGGAACGCGCGAGCGCGCCGCCGCGGTGCGCAGCGATTGCAGCGGCTCTCCTGACATGCCGCGCGGCAGCTGCAGCGACAGCCGCGCGACGATCGCCACGATCATCATCACGATCGGCAGCTCGGAACCTTGCACGCTCACGATCGTGTGGCGGAACAGCTGCCAATGGAATCGCGGGCCGGATGCGGCGCCAAGGTACGTGCCGATCGCCATGATGATGATGACGGCGTCGAGGCCGTGGAGCAGCCATCGCGGAACGGGCCGCGCGTCGAGTGCCACCGGCAGTTTGCGGCGGTCGATCAGCAACGCGCTCGCGGTGAGAAACAGCATCATCAGGCCGGGGAAGAGGACTTTTTCGCCCTGTAGATTCTTCGGATCGGTGACCTCGCCGTAGGCGCGGCTGCGTCCCGTCGCGGAGAGCCAATCCGTCCAGGTGGCCGAGCCCCACAGCGCCGTACCGCGGTCGCGCACCATGCCGTACATCTCCGACACGTGCTTGTACGGCAGCAGCACCGGCACCATCAGCGCGACGGCGATCATCGTCGCCAGCGCCGCGCCGATCAGCGTCCGCCATTTGAAGCGCGTCGAAAGAATCGCCAGCAGCGCGATCGACAGGACGATCGCCGTCGTGCCGAACAGGAACTGGTGGATGTTCGTCAGGCCGTTCATCAGCACGCAAATGCCAAGGAGCACCGCGTTGCGCGTGGTCGGCCGGCGCCAGTAGTGCAGCAGCGCCGCGAGCATCATCGGCATCCATCCGCCCCAGACGAACTGGAGATGCGCGAGGTGATCGATGCGGAAATTGACGAACGAGTAGAGGATGCCGGCCACGAGTCCGCCGGCCGCCGATCGCGTCAGCACTCTCCCCAGAACGAACGCGCCGTAGCCGCAGAAGGCGAAGCCGAGCAGCAAGGCGATGTTGTAAACCGCCAGCGGCGTGAAGCCGAAAAAGTAGAACGGCAGCGCCACCAGCGCGATCCCGAAAATGTTCTCGCTGTACGCGAGCGGGTACTTGGCGGGATAGAAAATGTTGGCGTCGTAGAGGTGCGCCGGCGACGTGGTGATGCTGTAGAGATCCCAGTCGAGGATCCACGTGTTGAGGAGCGGATCGCCGAGGTCGGGAACCGCGGTGTCGAGGCGGACGGCGACCGGCCAGGTGAGGATGATCGTAAAAATCAGGAAGAACGCGAACGCTCCTGCCTCGCGCAGCAAACGGAATCCGAGCGGATGCGTATCGTCGACGCGATAGCCGAAAGACTCGGATGACATGCGGGGCGAGAGAGTAGCAGGTGCCGCGCTGCGAGGATAAGAAGTCAACGGCTTTCACGCGGAGCTCGCGGAGAGGCGGAGAGCGCGGAGAACGGCGCGGGCTTTGATATCTTCACGCGATGATGAATAAGGTCGTCGCCTCGGCGGACGAGGCGGTGCGTGATGTCGGCGATGGTTCGACGCTCGTCGTCGGCGGCTTCGGTCTCTGCGGCATCCCGGAAAATCTGATCAATGCGCTCGTGAAACGCGGCGTGAAGGGTTTGACCTGCGTCTCCAACAACGCCGGCGTCGATGACTGGGGCCTCGGCCTCCTCCTGCAAACGAAGCAGATCCGCAAGATGGTGTCGTCGTATGTCGGAGAGAACGCGGAGTTCGAGCGGCAATACCTGGCCGGCGAGCTGGAAGTCGAGTTCGTCCCGCAAGGCACGCTGGCCGAACGGATGCGCGCAGGCGGCGCCGGAATCCCGGCCTTCTTCACGCCCGCCGGTTACGGAACGATCGTGGCCGAGGGGAAAGAGACGCGCGAGTTCGACGGCCGGATGTACGTGATGGAACGCGGCATCGTCGGCGACTTCTCATTCGTCGCCGCCCAAAAAGCCGATCGATTCGGCAATCTTCAGTACCGCAAGACCGCGCGAAACTTCAATCCGATGGCCGCGACCGCGGGAAAAATCTGCGTCGCCGAAGTCGAGGAGCTCGTCGAGCCGGGCGAGCTCGATCCGGACTGCATCCACACGCCCGGAATCTTCGTGCACCGCGTCGTCGTCGCGAAGCGAGAGAAGAGAATCGAGCAACGGACGGTGACTAAGTAATGGCTCTTACTCGCGATCAAATCGTCCGCCGCGCCGCGCAGGAACTCCGCGACGGCTACTACGTCAACCTCGGCATCGGGATGCCGACGCTTGTGGCGAACAACATCCCGCCCGGCATGGAAGTGATCCTTCAATCGGAGAACGGCATTCTCGGGCTCGGACCGTTTCCCGCGGACGCCGACGTCGATCCCGATCTCATCAACGCCGGGAAGCAGACGGTGACAGTGTTGCCCGGCGCGTCGTTTTTTTCCAGCACCGATTCCTTCGGCATGATTCGCGGCGGCAAGGTCGATCTCTCCATCCTCGGCGCGATGCAGGTTTCGGCGCAGGGCGACATCGCCAACTGGATGGTGCCGGGCGCGATGGTAAAGGGAATGGGCGGCGCGATGGATCTCGTCGCCAGCGCGAAGCGGCTGATCGTGACGATGGAGCACGTCACAAAAAAAGGCGGGAAGAAGATTCTGAACGCGTGCGACCTGCCGCTGACCGGCGTGAAGTGCGTCGACCGCATCATCACTGACTATTGCGTGCTCGATGTGACCGAGGATGGATTGAGGCTGATCGAAATCGCGCCGGGAGTGAGCGTCGATGAAGTCCAATCGATGACGGAGCCGAAGCTGATTGTTGACGGCACCGTCAAGGAGATCAGCGTCTGAATCGCTGGCTCGGGATCGCAGCCGCCGTCGCCATCGCGGCCGGAGCGTTCGAGCCGTTTTACTTCCGCATCTTCGTAGTGAACCGCGCGCAACTCGCCGCGCGCGAAGTGGCGCTGCCGTACCAGAAGCTGCCGGGATCACGCGAACTGATGCTGCAAGTCCGCGCGCTGACGAAGCCCGGCGACGTCATCGCCATTGCCGCGCCGTTCCCGAAATGGGATCGGGGCTACGCCTATCTCTACACCCGCGCGCTCTACCCGCTGACGGGACGCGAAGTCGTGCCGCTTCTCGATGAGCATGATCGTCCGCGTATGGACAACCTCACGCGAGCAAACGTGATCGCCGCATATCGCTGCCAGCCGCAAGTTCCCGGCTTCGCGACGGTCTGGCGCGGACGCGACGGAGTGTTGCTGCGGAGAACACGATGATCGCAGAGCTGAGCTTCATAGCTCTCGCGCTAATTGCCGGTCTCCCTCTCGTTCTCCGCCTCTCCCCATCTCCGCGTGAACCGT
>JBAVBF010000085.1:0-1929 GCA_049586115.1 Thermoanaerobaculia bacterium
CGTCGATGGAATCCTTCGGGTACTTCGTCAGGATCAGCTCCGTCAGCGCCAGCGCAACCTTCTTCGCCGGCGTGATGCGGTCCTCGCCATACAGCACCATCGAATGCGAAATGTCGATCATGACCACGGTGGCGCAGCTCGAGTTGTGCTCCGTCTCGAAGACTTCCAGATCGTCCTCGGTCATCAGAATCGCTTCGGCCGGATCGGTGTGTTTCATCGCGTTCTGCAGCGAGCGGATCGAATCGATCGCCATCGGATCGTCGCCGAACTGATACGGCCGCGTCTCCGTCAGCCGCTCCGTCCCCTGCCCCGCATTCGCGACCGAATGCGAACCGGTCAGCGACTTCTGCAGCCCGCCGAAGATCTCGTCGAGCGCATCGCGACGAATCTGCCGCTCGCCACCCGCGCCGAGCACGACATTGCCCTCGGCGTCCTGCCCGATCACGTTCTCTTCCATCAACTTCGCGAAGAATGCTTCGAGATCGATATTCGGATCGATGTAGCCGCGATCCTGCAACGCGCGCATCCAGCGCATCGCCTCCTCGACGTCGCCTCCGCTCTGCAGCAGCAGGTGATTGAAGAGCCGGCGCAACCCCAGCTCGGACAAAAGTTGCCGGATGAGATCGGGATCGAGGTAGGAGTACCTATGACGCATGAGAAGAGTGAAGTGTGAAGTGTGAAGAGTGAGGAGTGAAAAGTCAGGTTTTCACTCTTCACCCTTCACTCTTCCTGTTCAGTCGACTGATCCACTTCGCAATCGTCGGATTGTTCGGCAGCATTTCGCGCGCTTCTTCCAGCGCAGTCAGCGCTTCGGCGGTTCGGTCGAGAACCAGCAGGATCTGCACCCGTAGCTCGACGAGGTTCTGGTAGAGGTGAAAATCGGTGGCGTCCTGCGTCGGCAGCAACGACAGCCCTCGGTTCACGAACTTCAGCGCGACCTCGGGCTTCGAATCGTTCAGCGCGTCGGCGGCGAAGCGGTGCAGCATGCGGGGAGAATCGCCGAGGAACGTTTTTGCGTCGACGAAATGCGAGAGCGCTTCGCGGACGATCGCATCCTGATCGGGAAACCATCCGTCGCGAATCATTCGATCGATCTGCCGCGACAGCTCGCCGGGAATCTCGGCCGTGACCTTGGGCATGCGCGGCGATTGTAACTGCTGTCTCTCGCAACGTTCGGAATCGTGCGTGCCCGTGAGCCCCATCACCGGCGGATCAGCCGTTCGAGCGCAGATTGGGCGCCGGCGAATCGGCAACCTTCCGGTCCAATCTCACAACCAAAACAAGGAGATCTCTTGCGCTATCTGTCTGTCATCAATCGGTCTGTCGTACGACTGTTCCTCTTCGTCGCATGTGCGGCGATTTCGACTTCGCTTACCGCAGGCGTCGTGGGAAGCGGCACGCCGACGTCCTGTACGCAGTCGGCGCTGCAGGCGCAACTGGCCGCGGGCGGCACGGTGACATTCAATTGCGGAGCGGGTCCGCAAACCATCGCGATCACGTCGGGGATGAACGTCATCTCGACGTTCCCGCCCGTCACCGTCGACGGCAACGAAAGCATCACTCTCGACGGAACCGGTACCACGTCAGGGATGCTGAACGTCTTCGGCAGCGACACGGCGCTGGCGAACGTGACGCTCAAGCACATCACGCTGACCAACGGAAATATCAGCACCGGACAGAACGCCGGCGGCACCATTCAGAACTTCGGAAGCCTGACCCTCGATACGGTCACGATCACGAAGAGCCATTCCGCCGGCAGCGGCGCCGCGATTTTTCAGGAGTTGTGCACCGGCTGCCTCACCGCCTCGCTCACCATCAAGCACTCGCTGTTTCAGAACAACGCGGGCCCAGGCAGCGGTTCGGCGATCAGCATGCAGGGCGGAATCGCGTCGATCGTCGATTCGACGTTCAGCGGCAATACCGGCGCTG
>JBAVBF010000086.1:0-9411 GCA_049586115.1 Thermoanaerobaculia bacterium
GCTGATGCACCACACTGACGCAACCGGTGCCGAGGAGTTCTTCTCTTATGACATCGCCGCTGGGCAGACTGTAGTCACAGACCGTCGGGGCGGCGATCGCCTGGTGCAGTACGACGAACTCGGACGAGCCACGTTGGAAGCCGATCCTGCTGGTAACGTCGTGAAGGCAGTCTTCGACACGGACAACAACCATACGGAGGTCGTCGACTCACGCGGTCATTCCGCCACGTCGGAATTCGATGCGAAGGGCAACATTACGCGCCAGATGGTTGCAGATGGAGGCGTGTCGACGACGACCTACGATCCAAATACCTCCCGGCCTCTCGTCTCGACGGATGCCACCGGCTTGGTTACGACCAACTCGTACGACTCGTCGGGGAACCTGCGCACCTCATCCCGCTCAGTTAACGGTGTCACGGAGATGACTACGAACACGTACGACGGCCATGGCCAGCTTCTTTCGACTACTGATCCAGCGGGCGGAGTTTCATCAATGACCTGGAACGACAATGGATCGTTGGCGACTCGTACCGATGCAGCCAACAACACAACCACAATTGTCACAGACAGCCTCGGTCGGATCTCCGCAATGAACGATCCTATGGGAAACGCTACATCACTCACTTATGATACGAAAGATCGCATTGTCACGATGACCGATCCTCACTTGAACACGATTGTCTTTGGCTATGACGATGCTGGCCGTCGTACGAGCGTGACCACTCCGCGCGGCACCACGACATCTACGTACGACGCCGAGGATCGGGTAACGTCGGTTAAGGATCCGCTGAACAATACGACACGTACGATCTACAACGCTGCCGGCGACGTGCTCACGCGCACGGACGCCCGAGGCAACACAACCCGCTACGAGTACGACGCCATCGGCCGTGTCTCGAAGATGACCGACGCCGCGGGCGGCGTTTGGACGTACTCGTATTGCGCGGCGGCCGGAGACGCCGCATCCTGCTCATCGTGCGGCGGAGGAAGCGGTCATAGTTTCTGCGATCTGGTCGACCCCAACGGAAATACTATCCACAGAGAGTTCGACGTGATGGGACGTGTCATCTCCGCCACAGACTCTTTGGGTCATACGAGTTTTACGCAGTACGACAAAGCCGGACGCAAGACGCTGGATACCGACGCCAATGGCAACGCCACCGCCTTCGCGTACGACGACGCCGGCCGGCTAAAAAGTGTGACCGAAGCCAGCGGTGCGGTGACGTCGTACACGTACGACAGGAACGGGAACAAACTCACACAGAAGGACGCCAACGACCACACCTGGTCGTTTACGTACGATCCGCTCGACCGCCTGATCCAGGAGAAGGACCCGCTCAACCGCACCTCCTCGTACACTTACGACGCGATCGGCAACCTGCTCACGAAGACCGATGGGAAGGGCCAGACCACCACCTACACCTATAACGTGCGCCGTCTGACCACCACCACTTACGCCGACGGAGCCACCGAGAACTTCACCTACGACCCCCTCGGACGCCGGATCGGGATGAGCAACGCGAATGTGTCGCTCACCTACGCCTATGACACGCTCAACCGCATCACCTCGGTCACGAACCAAACGTACGGTCACGCTGTGAACTACACCTACGATCCGGCTGGCAACATGGCCACGCGCAGCATCGTCACCGATGGCCTCGCGTTCTTCTTCGCCGGCGGAGCCATGACCACGAAGTACGCGTACGACGGGAAGAACCGCCTGACGACGATCAACGATCCTCTGACCGGCACGTTCCGCTTCAACTACGACCCGATGGACCGCCGCACCTCGCTCGTCTATCCGAACGGCTCGTCGACGTTCTACACGTACGACAAGGCATACCGTCTTCTGGCCATCGCTACAAAGGTGGCCAGCGGCGCGGTTGCCGATGCCTGGAGCTACCAATACGATGCCGTCGGCAATCGTGTCTCGAAGACGGATATGAACGGGAAGGTCGAAGGCTACAACTACGACAACACTTACCGGCTGACCGAGGCTCGGTACGGCGACGGGACGAGGGAGAGGTTCACGTACGACCCGGTAGGGAATCGGAAGACGCGCACCGACGAGAGCGGGACCACCATCACGTACAGCTACGACATCGCCAATCGACTGCTCACAGCGAATTCGGACTCGTTCACGTACGACGGCAACGGCAACATGGTGACCAAGACGACGGCCTCCGGCACGACCACGATGGGTTACGACTCCGCGAATCGGGCCACGTCGATTAACGGCCCTGACGGTGATGAGACGAACGCCTGGTCCCCGGACGGACAACGCGCGCAGATGACCGGCCGCATGTACACCTCCATAACGGGCGGCAGCAACGTGACGAACACCAGTTTTCCGCTGCGGCCGATCTACGACCTGATGGGGAACCCGATCGCCGACACAGGCAACAGCGGCACCCGGCAGGTGGCACGCTACCGTGTGTACGGCCCGGGCATCGACGAGCCGTTGGCGGAAACGCGTCCCGGCAGCGAGATCGACTATCTCCATCACGATGCCCTCGGCTCAATCACCTGTGCCACCGACGCCACCGGCGCCGTCACCTTCCGCAACAGCTACCGCGCGTTCGGCCAGCGAACCTTCACCGATATATCAAAACCGAACTTCTTCTCCCACACCCGCCTCAGCTACACGAGCCGGGAGAGCTCAGTGGGCACGATGTACCAGTATCGAAGTAGGTACTACGACTCAACTGTTGGGACGTTCTCTCAGCAAGACAGCTACGGTGGTAAATCTGTCGCTCCTGCATCGCTTCATCGGTATGCCTATGCGTTTAACAACCCGATCCGATATACGGACCCGACCGGCAGGGTCCCTGTCCCATGGGACGAAGGGATCGGTACGATCATTGAGACGGCTTTACGCTTGGTAACGCTGTTTTCATTGGTTGGCGCCATCTCGATGCTCGCGGGCGGGATAGCAAGCTGTGCGGAAGTCTTCGTAATAGTCCTCTTAGTGGCCATCAAAGGTGCTATTGGCTTACACGAGGGCAAAACTGTAGGACGAGTCGCCGGTGAAATGGTGTTCTGGTCAATAATGACTGCGATCGGCGGGTTTATAGGGCACAAGATTACGCATAAGGTCGGGCATGCCGCTTGTGGAAAAGGCGAATCTGCCACCGGCTGGGCCGTTTTAGCAGTAATTGCGTACTCCGTCGCAATCAGCTGGTTGTACGTCTATCTTGATTGGGATATGAGCGTCGAGAAAGAGGAGATCGATCGCATCAGAGCAAAAAAGGAGCTCGACGAGGAAACGAAAGAACTCGAGGAAGAAGACCAAGTGAGAAGAGCTTATAGTTGCGACAATTACGGCAATTCGGGATACGTTCCGTGCCAGCAATGAGGCGTGTCTATTGGTCGCGCCGGCTTACGCCCCTCATTGCTGTATCTCTCAGTACTAACGTCATGCTGATGTTGCTTTTTACCGTTGGACTCGTTCGCGGTGACGACGACACTTGGCGAGTGCCTTTGTATTGGATCGGGTTCAATACGTTTATGTTGCTTCTGGTTCTTTTCGATCGGAGCCTGTTGTATTTCGTGCAAACAGATGGTGTGACTTGGATTCGAAAACGGTCGTGGCGGCGCGATGTTCGACTGGATCGGAACTATCCAGTAGAGTGGGTATTCTCAGATAAGGGGATCCACGGTCTTTCCGGAGAAACAGAGATGACAATCCCGAGCGACTGTAGGGGGTTTACTCTTCTGTCGGATATCGTTCGAGAGTGGGCGTCCGAGGCTAAGTAAAAAGCTAACATAGAGATTACGTAATGCAACCGCGTCACGCGACGCTGTACGCGCCGAGGAGCTCTTCCACTTACGACATCGCATCGCGGCAGAGCGTGATCACCGACCGCAGCGGCGGCGATCGTTGGTATAGTACGACGACCTCGGTCGAGCCACACTCGAAGCCGATCCGACCGGGAACGTCGTGAAGGCGGTATTCGACACTGACAACAACCGCATCGCCGCCATCGACTCGCGCGGCCATACAACTACCTTGGAGGTCGACGCGAACGGCAACATGACCCTCCAGGTTGCGCCCAATGGCGGCGTGTCGACCGCGGTTTCGCAAAGAAGACAGAAATACACGCCGCGTGAGGATCACGATGAAAACGACATCGTGAACGCGGAAAAGGTCCACGGCGTCGTAGACGCTCCCCGCCTTACCAGCGCTACGCGCTGGACTACACCTTCGACTCCCGTAGCTCACGTTTCTTGATACCAGCTTTGACACGACACAGCCGACACACCGTGCTGGCACCATTGGACAGCTTCTTCACAGCCGACGGCCAGCGGTCCGTCGTTCGCCCGCAGGTTGGGCAGCGGATCGTAATGCGGCGACGTGGTTGCTTCGTCATGCATGTGAAACAGCGATCGGTTCGCAGGGCGAGTGCGCGATTCGGAAGTTCCCACCGGCTTACGCCGCATTGCCTGCAGATGATCTCCAGAAGTCGCCCTGCGCGGCATTTGAGCGGCGGGAACCATTCGCCGCGATCAAGGAGCCTCCAATACATTTTGCGGACAGCCTGATGCGGCCATTCCAGTTCGCGGGCGAGTTCTGCGAAATTCGTGAGTGTCTTCGTTCGTGCTGCATCGAGCAGACGCGCTTCGGATGCTGCGCTCGCGGTGTAGCGAAGCAATCCGATGCGATGCGCGAGCTTGCGGAAGGGCACCGTGTACCGGGCCGCAGCGCGTGTTCCGTCGCAACGGAGGAAGAGTCCGCGAGGCCGATTCGAAAGCTGATCTGCTCGCACGACGAACACCGAGTCGTCGAGACCACCGGGAATGCCAAACGCGACAACGAGGTCCGCCGCGTCCGCTTGCGGCAGGATGCGCCAGAAGAACCCGGTCCGCCGCCGATGCCGGAACAGCGGTACGAGCGCACATCGGAGTGTCGCGTCGACCCGCCAGGCAGTGGCGTCGCTCGTTACTACAAAGGCGTCGCGAAGAAGATCGATGATCTGTTCGCGTCTGTCTGCAATCTCCGCCACGTACGCACGGCTCAGAGCTTCATCGACACCACCCGGGAAACGAACGCTGTAGGTCGCCCAGGAACAATGCGTCGGCAGACGATCGAGCATCGCTGGTTCCACGCAGCCGTGCTGCTCGAACGCGCGCCGGACGTCGGCCGCAAGGGCATCATTCGACCGACGCCGGGTCATCGCGTTCCGCTTTTCTTCGACGCGGCGAAACTGCTCGACGGAAATGATCGCCTCATGCCCCTCGGCGTCACGCACACGCAGGTCCTCCACTTGCGACGGCGGGAGGGGATCCGAGAGCCCTTTCCGTTTCGGCGTGTAGTGGCCGAGTCCCGCATAGAGGCTATTTGAAAGCACGCCGGCCACTGTGGGTTCATGCCATCGGAGTCCTTGTGGGGCAGCGATGCCGTCGGCGTTCAACAGCTCGGCGATCGTGCTCACTCCGTGATCGGCGACGTCGTAGAGGTCGAAGATTCGGCGCACCACGTCAACGGCATCCGGGTCACCTGCGACGAGTCGCGTCCGGTGATTCGCAAGTGCTTTCCACTCGCCCTTCGCAAGGTCTTGAACGTGCTTTCCCGTCGGGCCGATCATCACGCGCCGCATGCCATAGGGCGGTGGACCTGCCGCGTGGAATCCGAGCCGCGTCGCGCGGGACTGTGCGTAGCGGATGAGACGCGACCGGTCGCGCGAATACTCCGATGCCATCACGCGCCGCACGTTCTTGACCAGGGACGCCATGGGGGACGTGTCGGACGCGAACACCTCCTCGCAGTACACCGTCTTCACCCCGTGCCCCAGAAAGAGCACTTCGAAGAATGCACCTTCGTCGACATCGAAAAATCGTCCGAACCGACTCACATCTCGAACAAGAACACTGGAAAACGATGCGCCATGAGTGATCGTCTCGACCATCTTCAGAAACGCGACGCGGTGCTTCGTCGACGTGCCCGACGCACTGTCGCGAAACACCTCAACGACATCCATCCCATGGTCCGCGGCGTATGCGCGAAGGATCTGCTCCTGAACCTTTAACGAGTCCGCCTGGAGCCGCTCATTGGTCGAACGACGGAGATAGAGCGCGACATTCATACCGGACTCCTCTTCGCACGCGTACGGCCGGCCGCCCGCCCGCGAGCCATCGCGCACGTGCGGCAGGGCGTGTCAAGGCCAGCAGATCGTTCCGCCACCTCGGACGGGTAGAGCAGTCTCTTGCCACCGCAGTCGGGACAGATGGCGACGAGCTTGTTCGGCGTTATGATCGGCGGTCGGTGGAGGCATTCGAAACAGACATCGGTGGTGAGTGTGAGTACGACCGCCGGCGTAAGCGAGCGGACGCGTAAGCAGTGAGGGCACGTGACGGAGAGGCGCTTCCCGCTCCGTGCATTCGCGAGTGGCGGCACCGATTCGCCGCGAAGCTCGAGCTTCCGGTAGAGCGTGCGTGTCGACGCGACGGGCCACCCGATCTTCTGTGCGATCGCTTTGAGACTTACACGCTCGTGGCCATGAAGGGCGGCGAGCAGATGCGCTTCAGCGCGTTTCCCGCGGAACCGCAACAAATATCGGAGGAGTTCTATCGGTGCTGTTGCCGCGTCGAAGTGCCTGTAGCGCTTCGTCTTCGCGGACGGGTCGAGCACGGGCTGCACCACTTGCGCGCGCTGGCGAAACTGCGACACGCGGAAGACAAACGTCTCCACATGCTCGACGACGGGCGGCGGCGAAAAGGCAAGGCCGAGGACGACGTCCTCGCATTCGTCGCCTGTGAATGGGAAACTCCAGTGAAGGCCTGCGAATCGCGCATGCGGCAGCGAGATACGCACGCCGACGTGCAGCAAGTGGTCAAGTACGTAGCCAACCTCGAACGCCGTTACGTGCATCGTTGCGCCGATGCGGTCCATGAGCGCCTTGACGGCGCTTTCAACCTTTCTCGCTCCGATGATGTCTGCGTCCGGCTTGCCGTAACCGAGTCGGAGTTCTGTTGCGGTGACGACTTCGGCAGGAGCACGTTTTCCGCTGCGCCAACGGATGCGCGCGGCGTGGAGTTCGTCGAGCAGCATCGCGTCCGTTTTACGTGACGATGACGTGCGCAGGCGGATCTGTGCTGCGTCCCACAGCGCACGGTCGACGATGGCCGGATGCGCGTTCTCGCATCGCACCATACGCTCCGAATCGCTGTCGCGAAGATTCAGGAGTTGCGAGGGCTTGTCGCCATTCCGAATCCAGTAGACGAGCGTGCCGACGTAGGCATCGTTCTGAAGGACATACGCGACCGTTCCAGACGTCCACTTCGTTCCCTTCGAGCTCGGTACGGCTTCGGCGTTCAGCTGCGCAGCAATCGCGTTCACGCTGTCGCCGTCCCGCGCGTAGGATCGAAAGATCCGCTGGACCACGGCGACGTGCGCAGGATCACCCGGTGCGAATTTCACGCGTTGGTTCGATAGTGCTTTGCGGTCGCCCACTCCGAGCGTGTGCAGCTCCGTTCCATCAGCGTCGACGAGGACGCGCTTCAGCGCGTACGGCACCGAACCGGTGGGCCAGAATCCCTGCCGCACGAGGCGCATGTGCGACGCGTGGACCGTTCGCGCCTTCTCGCGGCTAAATTCAGCGGCCATCGCTCGTTTCACGGACTTCATGAGGATCGAGTAGGGCGAGGCGTCGGGCGCGAACGATTCATCGACGTAGATGACGGCGACGCCATTCGACCGACAAACGAATTCATAGAAGCCCGCTTCGTCCGTGTTGTCGGCGCGGCTCCAACGGCTCACGTCACGTACGAGCACCGCTCTGAACGGTGCACCCGTTTTCACGTCGGAAATGAGCGACTGAAACGCATCACGCTTGTCCGTCGTGCGGCCGGATGCGCTGTCGCTATAAACGCGTCTGACAGCGTGATCATGCGAAACGGCGTACGCGCGAAGAAGTTCCTCCTGCGCTGTAAGGCTATCGGGTTGTAGATCGATCGTGGAACGGCGAATGTACAGGGCCACATCCATCGGAGACCTCCTTGCTACTCAAGGTAGGTCGATCGGCTCAGGCAGTCCGCGAAAGGGCCTCGCCGGCGGATCATCATCCGGTTGCATGATGGTGCGCGCACCTGATTCGAAGCCCGATCTAACGCGAGTGAAAAGGGCGTCACGGACACTGATGATTTAGGGATGGCAATGAGAGCGCCGCTCTCAATACAAGATGCGGAAGTCGTCCCGTAGAGAGAACTCCGTGCTACGGCTCTCTTAGCGAACAACCGATCACGTGATAGGAGAGACAGGAGCATGCGCCCTTTCACGGCGGCGACACGGGTTCGAACCCCGTTGGGGACGCCAATCCGTCATTCGTGTGCGGAGACCTGTCCGCCCGCAGGCGAAGCCTGCAGCATCGACGGTTCGCGGCATCGGTCAAATACACGACAACCCCGGCTCATCGATTCGGACTCCTTCGCCCACATCGGTTCTGACGCCGCCGCAGGTCGCGGTCGTTGCCCGTCCGAGCGGCGCGCGAAAAACGGTACAATAATCATTCTTCGTTCGGTCAATCGCCTCAGCCCAAGGAGCCCACTTGCGTCGAACCACCGCATTCATTGCGATCGTTCTCTCCATCTTCACACCCGGCATGTTCCCGCTGCGGGCCGGTTTCTCCGGGACGGATCTCATTCTTCCCGCGGTTGGCCACATCAACGGCGTCGGCGGAAGCCACTTCTACACGACGGTGTGGATCACCAATCCTTCGTCGACCGACAGCGCCGACTTTGAGGCTTCGTTCCTGCGAAGCGGACAGAGCAATCCTGCGCCGGCAACGTTTCATGATGTCGTCGGGCCCGGCGCAACGAAGGTCTACGAAGACGCCTCGGTGACGATGTTCGGCATCGACGGCGTCCTCGGTGCCATGCGCATTCACTCGACGCGGCCTCTGCTCGTGTCGTCGCGCATCTACAACCTGAACGACGGCCAGGATGCCGGCGCATCGCAGGGACTCTTCAGCTCCGGGATTCCGGCGGACTTCGGGATTCGCGCCGGTCAGTCCGGCGTGTTGCAGGGCATCCGCGTTTCGGAAGATTTCCGCTACAACATTTTCCTCGTCGAAACGTCGGGCCAGCCGCTGAGCGTCGGACTCGAAATCGTCGACCAGACAGGCATCGCGCGCGGCAACACGACGATCACGCTGCAGCCGTGGGAACATCGCGTGCTGACGGCATCGTCGATCGTCAATGGCTCGATCCGCGATGGCGCGCTCCACATCACCGCGAGTGGTGGCGAGGGACGCGTACTCGTCCTCGGGTCGCAGGTAGCGAACGAAAGCCAGGATGCTTCCGGATTCGAGATGGTCTTCCGGGATGAGCTGCTGAACAGCGGCCTGCCAGGACCGACCGGCGCGACCGGTCCCCAAGGTCCGGCCGGCCCGCAAGGTTTCCCGGGCGTGCAGGGAC
>JBAVBF010000087.1:0-8672 GCA_049586115.1 Thermoanaerobaculia bacterium
GGGGGTCCTTCGACCGTCCTACGGCGCTCCGCCTTCGGCTCCGACGCCTCCGGCGGCTCAGGATGACAGTGATGGCATCACAATCCCGAGCGCCTTCGCTGCATCCACCGGCCGCGAGAAGTAAAAACCTTGCGCGTAGTCGATGCCTAACGCGCGCATGCGCTCGACCTGGGCGGCGGATTCGAGGCCTTCCACCGTCACATCCATGCCGAGGATGCGGGCGAGGTTGCTGATCGTGCGGACGATTTCGTCGTTGCGGCGGTCGCCATTCGTCGAAATGAACGAGCGATCGATCTTGAGCGTGTCGAACGGAAACTGGCGCAGGGAGCTGAGCGATGAATAGCCGGTGCCGAAGTCGTCGAGGCTGATGCCGACGCCCGTCGCCCGCAGACGCTCGAGCAATTTCGCGGCGGCCTCGGGATTATCGATGACCACGCTTTCCGTCACTTCCAGATGCAGCCGCTCCGCGGCCACGCCGCTCTCCGCCAGCGCGTCCGCAACCTGTTCGAGCAGGTTCGGCTGCAGAAATTGTTTCGCGGAGAGATTGACGTGCATGTGCAACGACTCCGGCCATTCCGCGAGTTGCCGCAGCGATTCGCGCAGCACCCACTGGCCGATCGGCAGGATCAGTCCTGTCTCCTCGGCGATCGGAACGATTTCGTCCGCGGCGATCAGCTCGTCGCCGCGCTGCCAGCGCAGCAGCGCTTCGAATCCCATCACCTTCGCCGATTCCAGCGACACGATCGGCTGGTAGTGGACGCGCAGCTCGCCGCGTTCGATTGAGTGCCGCAGCTCCGTCTCGACCTTCAGCAGCTTCACGGCGCGCTCGTGCATCGTCTTGTCGAAGACCTCGTGAATGCCGCGGCCGCGCGATTTCGCGCGGTACATGGCGATGTCGGCGTCGCGGAGAACGTCGTGCGGCCGCTCGTAACCGGTGGCGCTGAGCGCGATGCCGATGCTGGCGGTGGTGAAGATCTCGTGCTCGCCGACGCGAAACGGAACGCGCAGTTCGTCCTGAATCCGTTCGGCCATGCGCGCGGCGTCGGCGAGGTATCTGATTTCGAGCAGGATCGTGAACTCGTCGCCGCCCAACCGCGCCACGGTGTCGGTTGCGCGCAGAACGCCTCGGAGCCGCTCGCCGACGCTGATCAGCAGCATGTCGCCGAGCGCGTGTCCGAGGCTGTCGTTCACGACTTTGAAGCGATCGAGATCGAGGAAGAGGACCGCGAACTGATGCCCGCCGCCGCGGCGCGCGCGCTCCATGACGGTTTCGAGGCGGTCCATGAACAGGGCGCGGTTCGGCAAGCCGGTCAGCGGGTCGTGAAACGCGTCGTGCATGAGCCGGTCGATGGCGAACTTCCGCTCGGTGATGTCGGTCTGCGATCCGGCAACGCGCGTGGCATCACCGGCCGCGTCGCGCACCGCCACGCCGCGAGCCAGCATCCAGCGGTAGTCGCCGTTCTTCGCCCGCATACGGTGCTCGTGCTCGATGCTCGGCGTCGCACCGTGACGATGCGCGTCGATGTCGGCACGAAGCATGGCCACATCGTCGGGATGCACTCGTGAAAACCATTCCTCGGGTGAATCGCCGATCTCGTCCTTCGAGAATCCGAGCATCTCTTTCCAGCGATCGGAGTAATAAACGGTGTTCGCACCGAAGTCCCAGACCCACAAACCGTCGTTCGCGCCGCGCGCGGAAAGCGCGTAGCGCTCTTCACTTTCACGCAACGCTTCGAGCGTGCGGCTCTGTTCGAGCGAGTAGCGGATCGAGCGCTCCAGGATCTGCGAATCGATCTGCCCTTTGACGAGATAGTCGGCTGCGCCGGCCTTCATCGCGGCGATGTCCACTTCGCCGTCGCCCTGGCCGGTGAGCACAATGATCGGACGCAGGCATCCGGCCGCGCGCGCCTCGCGCAGAACTTCCAGCCCATCGTGTTCGCCGAGGCGGTAGTCGACGAGATAGACATCATGCTGACCCTCGCCGATCGCGCTCAGCGCATCGTCAAACGACCAGACCCAATCGAGCGCGAAACGAGTGCGGCGGCTGTCGGCCAGAAGATCGCGCGTCAGGACGTAATCGTCTTCGTCGTCTTCGATCAACAGCACCCGGATCTCCCGAGAGTCGATCAACGCTGCGGTGCTCCTGACGGAAGTTCGACGATTTCAATCCAGTAGCGGCCGATCTCTTTCATCACTTCGACGAGCGCATTGAAGTGCACCGGCTTGGTGATGAACGAGTTCGCGCCGAGGTCGTACGTGCGGTAGATGTCCTCCTCGGCTTTCGACGTGGTGAGGACGATGACCGGGATGCGGCGAAGGTTCGGATCGGCCTTGATTTCGCGCAGCGCCTCGCGGCCATCCTTCTTCGGCATGTTGAGGTCGAGCAGGATCAGTCCCGGCGACGGCGCGGAATCGGGATCGGCGTAGCGGCCGCGCTGGTAGAGATAGTCGAGCAGCTCTTCGCCATCCTCGACGAAACGCAGATCGTTGACGACGCGGCTCTCCTCGAGCGCGTCCGAGGTCAGCATGCGGTCTTCTTCGTCATCGTCGGCGAGAAGGATGACGATCGGTTTTGCGTGAGCGGCCATGTTCTCCTTGAGTAGATTAGTGGATTCGTGGACTCGTAGATTAGTAGATCAGTGATTGGTGCAATGGAAGACCTAATCGACGAATCCACTGTTTTGGCGCGCCGGCAATGTCACCACAAACCGCGCTCCCTCACCGGGCGAACTGTATGCGCGAATGTCGCCACCATGGCGTTGCGCGATTTTGCGGCAGATCGCCAGCCCGATGCCGGTGCCGTCGTACGCGGCACGGCTGTGAAGCCGCTCGAACATCGTGAAGATGCGGTCGGAGTACTTTTCATCGAATCCAATGCCGTTGTCGGTCACCACGATCTGAACGTGTCCATTCACAGAGTTTCCGAATATCTCCACGCGCGGCGATACGTCCGGCTTGTGAAACTTCAAGCCGTTGCCGACAAGGTTCTGGAAGAGTTGCCGCATCTGCAGCGCGTCGGCGTCGATCGCCGGCAACTCGCCGACGACGACCTCTCCCCCGCTCTGGTGAATGCGCACTTCGAGATCGTGAACGACCTCGCGCGCGATCAAGCCAAGATCGACCGGCGCGAACGGCTGCGCTTTCGTGGTGATGCGTGAAAAGACGAGCAGGTCGTTGATCAGCGACTGCATCCGGCCGGCCGCGCTCTGCATGCGGTTGAGGTAGTCGATGCCTTCCGTCGTCAGCGCCTCGGCGTAGCGCGCTTTGAGGCGGTCGCCGAACGCCTGGATCTTTCGCAGCGGCTCCTGCAGATCGTGCGAGGCGACGTACGCAAAGTCCTCGAGCTCGCGATTGCTCTGCTGCAGCTTGACCGTGAACGCCCGCAATTCTTCCTCGGCCCGCTTGCGCCCGCGGATGTCGCGTGCGATCAGCACCGCGCCGCCTTCCATGTCGCGCTCGTGCAGCGGCGAAACGGAGATGCTCACGTCGATCCGCTCGCCACTCTTCCTCCGAAAGACGCGCTCTTCATCGCGGATCGGCGCGCGCCGCAGCATCTCGCGCAGCGTCCGCGAGATGCTGGCCTCCAGATCGACATATTCGAGCGTGTCGATGGTCTTGCCGAGGATTTCGGATTCCGCATACCCGAAGATCGTGTGCACGGCGTCGTTGATGACGCGCACCCGAGCCTCGGCGTCGATGACGAAAAGGGCGTCGGCCATCGTGTCGAGAATCTCGCTCGCCGCCCGCGCCGCGGTGACGGCCTGAAAGCGATGGCTGCGAATCGATCGCCACGCGAAGAGGACGAAGGCGAAGACCGGAACGTATCCCACCGGCCGGTGATCGACGCCGAACATCGGCACGAAGTCGACGACGGAGAGATAAACGATGGCGAAGCTGGCCATCAGATTGAGGATCCGCCGGCGGCGCCGCTCGTCGGCAGTCCGGCGATACTCGATCATGTACTCCCGCATCTGCAGCGCCAGCACGATGAAGAAGTAGCTGAGGAAAAGCACGAAGCCGGCGCCCGCGCGCGGATAGCCGCCCCACGAAAACTGCCGCGTGCCCGCGATGACGAAGTCGGTGGCGAGAATGAGGAACGCGAAGAGCGTGGCCGTGAACCACGCGACCAGGACGATGGAGCGGTGGCGGACGTAGCTGCGAATCGACGTGGCCGTGAAGTCATAAACCGCCGCCGGCAGAAATGCGACCGACGCAATCGCCAACCGTCCGAACATCGCCGCAAGCGTGGGCGCAGCGGTCGAAAACATGGCCGCGAATCCGGCGAACCAGCCCGCCACAAGAAACAACATCAGGCAGAAGAGCCGCGCCACACGCGACGCGCGCTGCCGCTGCAGGATCACACCCGCCAACACCACGAGCAGCAGGCACATCACCGCCCACGGAACCGCAGCCAGCCGGAGGTGAAAAGGCACGGCGCATTGTAGTGTCCGTTTTTATTCGGTTCGGTCCGGCAATGGCACCCTAGTTGCTCTTCAGTACGCCGTCAGCCAACTCGGCTGCCGAACCTGGAGGAGAAAAAAATGAACATCATCGGATGGCTTCTATTCGGTCTCGTGGTTGGCGCGATCGCCAAGTTCCTCATGCCGGGACGCGACCCGGGCGGCTGGATCGTAACGATCCTTCTCGGCATCGCCGGTTCCTTCGTAGGCGGCTTCCTGGCTTCGATGCTCGGTCACAACGAACAGAGCGCAGGATGGATCGGTTCGATCATCGGCGCAATTGCCCTGCTATTCATCTACCGCCTCATCGTCGGCAGACGCGCAGTCGTCTGAACCGGCCCGGCCTCGATTCAGGCGGCGCCGTAAATCGGCGCCGCCTGCTCTCACCTAACGACTCCCATTCCTCGAAACGCAATGGTGGCGGAGCCTTGGGCGACCAGCGCCGCCGGCCGCGCCGGCTAGAACACCTCGCCGATCCAGAACTCCGTGCGGAACTTCCCATAGACGTTGCGGAGGTCGGTGCGTTTTGCGAAGTCCCAATGCAGCTCGAGGCCGAGCATGTTGAGCGAGACGCCATAGCCGACGGATGCCACGCCGTTGACCAGGCGGCGATCCTTGAGGAACGTATAAGGCTGCCCCGGGAGCTTCGCGCCGCCGATGTCGAAAAAGAGATTGGCGCGAATGCCGGTAAACGCGACCACTGGCGTGGCGAGCACGTCGATCAGCGGAAAACGGAGCTCGACATTGGCGTACGCGGCCTGCGTACCGACGATGGAGCGGAAATCGTAGCCGCGCACGGTATTCAAGCCGCCGAAATAGTAGAAATTGGGGAAATCGCCGCGCGAGTAGCCGACGAAGAGACGCGTCGCCAGGAGCGCACGCGACGAGATCGGCAGGTACTGGCGGGCATCGAGCGTGTAGTCATTCGTCAGGATTGCGCCGCCGCTGCCGCCCACGGCGTTCGCGGAGCCGCGATGGATGTTCGGCGCGAACAGAGTGCCGATGTCATAGCGGTGTCCTGAGATCGGGCCAAACTCCTTGAAGCTGGTCGTGTCGCCGCCGAAGTTCACGGATACCAGAGGGAAATTGTCGCGCCGGCCGATGAAAAAGAGATTGTTCGCGTCGTCGACGAAGGGGTAATTGACGTCGCGGGCCTCGAACCCGACGCCGGCGTCGACGCGGTGATAGCGGTCGAACGGATGGCTGACGATCGCAACGGCGCCGGTCTCCCGGTAGATCTGATGCCGGTCGAGCGGGAAATCGCTCGTGTTCTGGTTGATCGTCGAATAAAACTCCCTGCTGTCGAAAACGCGGAAGCCCCAATTCGTCCGGTTGTGAAGATCGAGGTAGAGAAAGTCGAAATTCGAGAACGACGAAACGGAATCGAGCGCGGCGATGAAGCGCCGGTCGCCGAGCATGTCGCTCATGTAAATGACCGAGCGCGAAACCAGAAGGTTCTCGGAGGTCACGCCGGCGTTCACTTCAACGTCGTCGACGAACATCTTGAAACCGCTCGGCTTCTCGATCTTCTCGGGATCGATCGTCACCTCGACCGGCGGCTGGACAAGCGTGCGCGCGGACGCCTGCAGCGGAGCCGAGGGAAGAGTCGTCTTTTCGGCGGCGTGCAGCGGCTTGTCGGTGGTCGTCGAGTACAAGTGCCAATGGCGTTTGTAATACGACGCGTAAACCATCCGCTCGCGATTGTTGGAACCGGTGAAGACGACCGGCGTGAAACAGCCGCCGACGACGTCCGTGTACTGGAGCAGGTCACCGTTGTCGAGGTTCAACGAGTAGATGTTGTAGGCGGCGTACTTCGTCAGATCGACCGGAGGCGTCGCGCCGTCCGGCTTCGCTTTGTTTTCGGCGTTCTGCAGGATCTGCGCGGCCTGCTCGATATTGCGGCCGGTCTGTTTGTCCGACGCGAAGAAAATGCGCTTGCCGTCAGGCGAGAACCAGGCATCGATGTCGTTCCAGTCTCCGGTGGTGATCTGGTAACGCTCGGTGTAGTTGGCGAGATTCAGCTTGAAGAGCTTCGCGTATCCATTGACGACCGACGAATAGATCAGCCACTTGCCGTCCGGCGAAAATACGGGCGCACCGTCGAAGAATTTGTCATTGGTGACATTGGTGATGGCGCCGCTGGCGATGTCGTAGGTATAAATATCGGGAACGTTCCCCTTGAAGGCGGCGAACGCGATCTTCTTTCCGTCCGGCGAGTACGCCGGCGAGAGCTGCTGCTCGAAATCCATCTTCACGGAGCGCTCGATCGTGCCGTTGAGCGCATTGATGAGCAGGAGATTGCGTCCGCGTTCTTTCTTGGCAAAGAGCGCGATCTGGTCGCCGCTCGGCGCAAACGCAAGGTCGCGTCCCATGACCGGACCGATGGTGAACATCTGCGCGATGGCGTATTCGTACTTCGAAGTGTAGCCACTGGTCAGGTTGCGCAGCAGGCGCCGCTCGGGGATGTTGTAGAGGATGACGTCCACATCCTCTTTGTACGTCGCAAACGAAGCCAGCAGATCGCCGGACGGCGACGGCACCGGCGAGATGTCTTCGCTGGCGACGTTCTCGGCGATCCTGAACGGATCGCCGTACTCCTGCGGCTCGCCTTTCGCCACGAGCGCAGGCAGATACTGTTTGCGCAGCCAGGTGCGGAACTGGGAGTCGAACTCGTCCGGCTTCACATCAAAGGCGCGCTTCAGCGCTTTATCGACCGAATTTCCGAGCGTGTTGCGGTATTCGTAAATGAAATCGCGCAGCCCTTCCCATCCGTACTTCTGCTGAATGTACTGAAACACGGCGTGCCCGAATCGATAGGCGAAATAGCCGCCGCCCTGTGCGTGCGAGATGGCAGGGACCTGATCGTTGACGACGGCATCGCGAAGAACCATACGGTCCTTCGAGTCCTCGTCGTTGCCCATGAACGAGGCCAAGCCTTCCATCAGCCATGTGGGCGGATTGGATGTGACCTCTTTTCCGAGTTTCCCCTGGAAAAGGATTTCGTATTCGAAGATGTGCGTCAGCTCGTGCTGGATCAGCTGCAGCAGTTTCTCGTCAGTCGTATCGATCGGAATGACCATCCGGTTCCGCGTCGGTTCCGCGAATGCGCCGACGCCTTCCGGGATGAAGTTCAGATCGACGTTGGTCTGCTCGAATGCAGAATGGGTCGCGTAATAAATGATCGGGATTTTTTTCGAGATCTGGAAATTGAACTTGCGCGACAGATCGTCGTAGGCGCTTTCGGCCATGTCGACGACCTTCTCCAGCGCCGGCTTTTCCTCATCGTAAAAATAGATGTCGAAATGCGTGGCGTGGTAGATGTTCCAATGGAACTTGTCGTAGACGATCTTGTTCTGGCCGAACGGAAACGCGCTCGGCGCGATGAGGATGGAGACGAAGAAAAGCAGAGCGATCGTTCGCTTCAAATGAGCCTCCATGGGTGTGGGGTGTTGGGGGTGGGGTGTAGGAGAAATCTCTGATTTTCTCCCACACCCCACACCCGACTCCCTCTCCCCTACTCCGTAAACACGTATCGTGTAGCCGACGTCTCCTGGGGCACGAAAATGCCTACGAGCTGCGTCTCCATGGAACGGAGATTTTCGAACAGCCCGAGGATTTCGTCGTAGTTGCGCTGGTCGAATTCCTTGAAATCGCGGAAATTGTCCTCGATGACTTTCTCGCCGGTGTCGGCATTGAAGACCGCGATGTCGATGTCGAAGACGAAGCCGGTCGTCTCCACGAGCACCTGCCGGTAATACGTTCGCCCATCCGCGGGCGACACGTACTCTTCCGTCTTGTAGCCGGACTTGTCATTGACGTCGAAATCGACGACCCCGGAGACGATGAAGTCGGCTCCTGTCGACGCGCCGAGGCTTTTCCAGTAATCGCGGTTCGCTTCGAGGGCTTTCATGTCGCTGCCGGGGAGGCGCGTCTGCGGCACATCGACGAGGCGCAGCTTGGTATTTTTGGTGAGCTGCTTCTTCAGGTAACGCTGAAACTCCGCCTGCACGTCGACCTTCGAGGCCCGGTCGTTTTTCTTTTCGCGATTGGCGATGACGAACGGAGCGATGGCGACCTTCTCCTCGCCGGTGATCTGCAGCTTCGGTTTCAGCGGCAGTTTCAGTTTGACCTCAGTCACGCCCGCGATCGCGGCAAGCGGAAGGAGCGCGGCGAGGACGGCGGCGGAAACACGTTTCACAGGACACCTCCGGG
>JBAVBF010000088.1:0-13507 GCA_049586115.1 Thermoanaerobaculia bacterium
GTTCAGGCCCGACGCTGAAGGCAGCAAAGGATTTGAAACGGCGGGCCATTGGGGTGGATATCGACGAGCGCTCGTGCGAGGTCGCTGCAAGGCGAATCGGTGGCTAAGTGTTCCCTTATTCTTTAGCCACCTTCTTCGCTGTCGCTGGAATTCACCTATTAGGAAGTGCAGGCACTGGGTGGCGTCCTGATAATTCGAGCGACTTTGTTGTGGCCTGCAGATGGTTGGCGAACACGGGTACGACGACCCTGACTCAGGTAGTACGCATTCTCTCTTCTGAGAAGAACGACTAATGCCAAGTGACTTCACGGCAGAGGGTGTCGCCAAGCGCATAGAAGGATTAGAAGCCTTGATGTCGGAGAAGATTCGTCAGGGCGCACGTCTGGAGGCGGTGGTGATGGTTCTCCTCGGACGACTTGGGGACGTGAGCCGAGTTACCGTGGAAGAAGCCGTCGCGCTGGAGAAACGACTCTACGGCAAGGGCTCGCTCGCCGGCGTACGAAAGAAGATCGCCCATAAGAGGTACACCCTCGAAAAACGAACAGGCGAGAAAGAAGCACGCATTCCGGTCGACCAGATCTACGATGGCTACCTTCCCATTGAGACATGGCGCAAGGCTTTGGCCGCGCAGAAAAGAGAACGCTGAAATGGCCCGTACAGCAAATCCTATGCACGTCACTGGCAATCGCCCTCGGCTCAAGATTCAGCCTCCGATCACGCATCCGGCATTCTGCTTTTGTCAAGGCTGCAAGAAACTGCCGGAGGGCGAACGCGGCAAACCGCATGTCATCCGCATCAGGCGAGCATCGAAGTATCCGGACGATTTCATTAAGTCCGCGCTTTATGCGCTGGAGGTGAAGGCGGTCGAGGAGGCGATCCTGACGGCCGGCGGCGACGGATGGATGGCGGCGAGCCCCGAGCGGATCACGTTTGCGCAGCTCGCAAGCGCCTACCTGGAGGCCCACGATTCCGAGCGGAACACGGCCATCATCAAACTCCACCTCGTTCCGTTCTTCGGGACCTTGCCAGCCGCGCAGTTGAAAGCAGGTGACTTCCGTTCCTATCAACGGAAGCGGCTGCAGATCGCCTCGCCGGATACTGTGAATCGGGAATGGAATGCTTTGCGGGCTGTCCTGAACTTCGCCGAGCGGGAAGAGCGGATCGTCCGCAACCCCTTTCATCGCGGTGCTGTCGAGATACTTCCGTCTCGCGGGCCGCGGAAAGAATTCTTCGAGCCAGAAGAGTGGCGGGCCTTCCTAGCTGTATTCGACGATTACGAGGGATTCAAAGCGCATCAGCGCCAACGCAACGATGCCGCCCCGGTGCGGATCGTTCGCGGCCATAACCTCGGTTCGGGCAGACGGAACCCTAATTCAGACGCGTCTCGAAACCAGTTCGAGCGGCTGCAGGAGGCGAAGACCTTTATCCGCGGTCTGCTCTTTTCCTGCTCGCGCGTTATGGAACTGGCCGGCCTGCGCTGGCGCGACGTCGATCTCCGGCGCGGCCTCGTGACGGTGTTTCAGGAGAAGACGGGGCGAGAGAAGGTCCTGCCGATTGCGGAGCCGTGGCGAGCCGATCTCACAGCGAAACAACGCGGTTGGCCAGAAGCGTTCGTCTACGTCCGGAGCGACGGCCAGCCGTTCTACTACGAAGAGATCCGGCGCGCCGTCATGATGGCGCTAGAAATCGTCGCGATCCGAAAGAACCTCACGCCGCATTCGATCCGGCACACGGTTCTCTCCTGGCTGGCCATTGCCGGCGTCCCAGAGGTTCACCGGAAAGAGATCGCCGGGCATTCGCGGACGACGATCTCGGATGGTTACGCGCATCTAACGAAGGGTTCGCTCGTGCCGGTCCTTGCCACGCTGGTCAGGATAGAGACGGATGGGTTCAGCGCGCACGAGAGCGCAGCTGAAGCGCGGATTGAGAGTGGTCAATGAGAGCGCCGAATAACTTCAGCAGTCAGGCCAGCGTCAAACCACTGAGCCGTAATGGCGTCCCCAACGGGGTTCGAACCCGTGTCGCCGCCGTGAAAGGGCGGTGTCCTAGGCCACTAGACGATGGGGACGTGCTGTGCGGCAGCTCTGGTGAGCCCGGTAGGGATCGAACCTACGACCAATTGGTTAAAAGCCAACTGCTCTACCACTGAGCTACGGGCCCGTAACCTCAACGAACGAAACCCTCGAGGCGTGCTCGAAGGGTGCGGAAGATACCACGCCACGTGCGGAACGGGCGAGGCCCTCACCTTATTGCCTTTTCATCCGCGGCTGAGCATCGTCCAGAGTCCGATCACGATGAAGCCGGCGCCCGCGATCAGCTTCAGTGTTGATGGCTTCACGAAGCGTTCGAGCTGCGCGCCGACCAGCACTCCGATGGCCGAGGCCAGGACGAGCGCGGTGGCGCTGGCAGCGAAGACCAGCCACTTGTTGTTCTGCGCCTCGGAGGCGAAGAGCATCGTCGCGAGCTGCGTTTTGTCGCCGATCTCGGCGAGGAAGACGGAGATGAAGATGGCGGAGAAGGCTTTGAACATGATGGTGGAGTGTATGCCGGCACGTAGCGCGGGCGTCTCGTCCGGCGGCGGTGTCTCTGATCATTCGGGTCTGCGCTTGATCCCGGAAACCCCCGTCGGGCGAGACGCCGCGCCGGATGCAGGCGGGACGCCCGCACTACGCGGTGTACGCGAAGGTGCGCATCGAGAGATTGCCGTAGTGGAAGCCTTCGTAGATCGTGGTGAGCTTGTCGGAATCGCGTGATGCGCCGAGGGCGACGAAAACCGGCTCGAAGTGTTCGGGAGTGGGGACGGCGAGAGCCGCGTGCGGCGCGAGATCGCGGTAGCGGGTGAGTGTATCGAAATCGCGGGCGGCGAGATGCGTCGCGAACCAATCATCGAATTCTTTGGCCCAGTCGTCGACCGGCGCGTTTTTGTCGCCGAGGTGGATGGCGCGCAGGTTGTGGACGATGCCGCCGCTTCCGGCGATGACGATCCCTCGGTCGCGTAGCGGCGCGAGCGCCTGGCCGATGCGCAGCAGTTCCGCTGGCGACGTCGGATACGGTTGCGCGATTTCCACGATCGGTACGTCTGCATCGGGAAGCAGGATGCGCATCGGCACCCAGAGGCCGTGATCCCATCCGCGCGATTCTTCGAGCGGCGCGTCGCCGAGGAGCGTGGCGATTTCGCGTGCGAGCGCGGGATCGCCGGGCGCTTCGTAGCGGATTTTGTAGAGCTCCGGCGAGAAGCCGCCGAAGTCGTAGATCGTTTCGGGAAGTGCGACCGCGTTCACGCGAACGCTGCGCGCCTGCCAGTGCGCGGACACGACGACGATCGCGCGCGCGCCGCGCAGCGATTGGCCGAACGAGGCGACGGCGCGCGTGAAGTCGTCCTGCTCGATCGCGATCGACGGTGCGCCGTGGGAAATGAAAAGCGACGGCATCGAAGGAGTCATCTCGATATCATCCGTCGAATGCGCATTCGTTGCCTGATCATCGTTCTCTTCGTTGCTGCTGCCGGAAATGCCGCCGACCTCGTGCGCCTGCCGACCGGTGTTTCGCTCGATCCGGCCGCGGAATCGCACGCGGTGGGCAACTTTCCGTTGGCTGTCGCTCTCGCGCCTGGCGGTGATCGCGCGGCGCTGCTGCTCAACGGCTGGCGGCAGCAGGGCGTGCAGATTGTCGATCGGAAGTCGGGCGAAGTCGTGCAGACATTGCCGCAGACCGCGGCCTTCATCGGTCTCGCGTTTTCGTCCGACGGCAAGACTCTGTACGCGAGCGGCGGCAACGACGATTCGATCTTTGTCTATCGCTGGAACGGCATCGAAGCGACGGCGGATGGCAAGATCGATCTGGTCGAGCGTCCGGAGCCGGTTCCGAATGCGAAGCCGAGGGAAGTGGCCGGCAGCCAGTATCCGGCCGGCATCGCGACGTCGCGCGACGGACGCTTTCTCTACGTCGCCGAGAATCTCGGCGACACGCTGGCAGTCGTCGATCTCTCGACGAAGCGCGTGATTCAGCGCGTGAAAACGGATCGCTATCCGTACACCGTCGTCACCGACGCGCGTGGCGATGTGTACGTTTCGGCCTGGGGCGATAACACCATCAATCGGTTTCGCGCGAACGCAAACGGAACTCTGCATCGTGGCGCGCGCATCGTGGCCGGACGTCATCCCTCGGCGATGGTGGTCCGCGGCACGCGGCTTTACGTGGCGTCGGCGAGCACCGATTCGATCAGCGTCATCGATACCAGGACTTCGAAAGTCATCCGCACGTTGCACGACGCGCCTCCCGCCGGTCCGCACGAGGGGAGCACGCCGAACGCGCTTGTGCTTTCGCGCGATGGCAGCCGATTGTTTGTGGCCGAGGCGGACAACAATGCCGTCGCTGTATTCAATGTTGCGACCGGCAAACTCCTCGGACGAATTCCGGTCGAGTGGTATCCCTCGGCATTGGCACTCGACGGCGACGATCTGATCGTCGTCAACGGAAAGGGGCGCGGCACGCGAGCCAACCCCAATCGCGTTCAGCCTCTTAAGAAGCTGCCACCCGACTCGCGCGATTACACGCTCGGGCAGCTCGACGGCACGCTGATGGCGATCCCCGTTCCGTCAGCGATGTCGAAGCTCGCGTCATCCACGAGGCGCGTCGCGCACGCGAACGGCTGGGACACGACCCGAGGAGCGCGCCGCTATCCGCCCTTCAAGCACGTCATCTACATCATCAAAGAGAACCGCACCTACGATCAGGTCCTCGGCGACATGAAGGAAGGCGACGGCGATGCGTCGCTGGTCTTTTTTCCGGAGAATGTTTCGCCGAACCATCACGCGCTGGCGCGGCGGTTCGGTCTGTTCGACCGTTTCTTCGTGAACGCCGAGGTGAGCGCGCAGGGGCACAACTGGTCGACGGCGGCGTACGCGACCGACTATCTCGAGAAGACGATGCCGTCAGCGTACTCGTCGCGCGGCCGTACTTACGACTACGAGGGGACGAACGGCGACCGCGTCGTCGACGATGACGACGATGTGAACGCGCCGGCGAACGGTTACCTCTGGGATCTGGCCGTGCGCAAGAAACTCTCGCTGCGCAACTACGGCGAGTACGCCGGAAACGGCGACGATGTGCGCGATGCGGTCGGCAAAGAGGTCATCGGATTCCGGCGCGCACTGCGCGATACGACCTCGCCCGATTTTCCGCCATTCAACATGCACATCCCGGATCAGACGCGCGCCGACGTCTGGCTGCGCGAGTTCAACCAGTACGTCGCGCGCGGCTCGCTGCCGGCGCTGGAGATCGTGCGGCTGCCGAATGATCACACCGAGGGAGCGGCGGCGGGGAGACCGACCCCACGCGCGTTCATGGCGGACAACGACCTCGCGCTCGGCCGGATGATCGACGCGCTGTCGCATTCGCTGTTCTGGCGCGACACGGCAGTTTTCATCGTCGAGGATGACGCGCAGAGCGGACCCGATCACGTCGACTCACACCGTTCCGTGTTGCTGATGGTTTCCGCATGGAACCGCGGCGGTCTCGTGCATCGCTTCATCAACACGACCGACGTCCTGGCAACGATGGAAGAGATCCTCGGCCTCGACTCGATGTCGCAGTTCGATCACTACGGCCGTCCGATGCGCGGCCTGTTCGCCGAGCAGCCCGACCTGGCGCCGTACGACGCGATCAAGCCGGGAGTTCCGCTCGACGAAAAGAATCCGGAGAGCGCGCAGTCGAAACAGTCGGCGCTGCTGGATTTCTCGAAGGCCGACGCAATCGACGATCAGGCGTTGAACTTGATCCTCTGGCGCACGATCAAAGGCGAGGTGCCGTATCCGGGCGCGACGCGGGCGGCGGTGGGGGAGATGTTGCGTTAGCCGCGTGCGAGCGGCAGCCGAACCGTGAACGTCGAGCCACAGCCCGGGCCGTCGCTGGCGACCGCGATGCTTCCTGAATGCGCCTCGACGATGCGGCGGGAGATGGCCATGCCGATGCCGAGACCGGCATAGCTCTTTGCGCCTTCGCTGCGGCGGAAGGGATCGAAAACGAGAGGGACGAAGTCGCTGATGATGCCGATGCCTGTATCCGTCACGCTGATGACGGCCATTCCGTCCTCGCAACGGCCCCGGAGATTCACTTCACCCTGCGCGGTGAACTTGACGGCGTTCGTGAGAAGGTTGAGAAACACCTGGCGCATCCTGTTGGGATCGGCGCGGACAAGGATCGGACCGTCGGGGAGATCGACATTCAAGGCGAGCGATTTCTCGTGGGCCTGTACTTCGACGAAACTGACCGCGACACGCAGGGTGTGGCAGAGGTCGAACTCCTCGCGCACTATGGGCAGCGTGCCTTTCTCCGAATGCGCGAGATCGAGAAGGTCGTCGACGATCTTCGTTTCCGCCATCACCGCATTCTTCAGATTCTGAATCGCGGGCTTCACGCTCGGTTGTGCTTCCAATTCCATCTCCAGAAGCTGGATCCAGCCCATGATCGAAGTCAGAGGCGTGCGCAGCTCGTGCGACACCGAGGCCAGCAGCTCGTCTTTGGCGCGGCTGGATTCCTCGGCGGCGCGGCGCGCCACCTGATCGCGGACATCGACGATCACAAGGCCTACGGCGTCGGCGCCAGCGATGGGAAGCCGGATCGCGGAAACGAGTGCAGGCGCTTCTCCGGTCGACCAGCGAAACGAGAATCCGCTTTCCTGCGGCGCCGCCAGCGCACGCTGCAGCATCGTGGCGAAACGCGGGCGTTCGAGCTCGGTGATCACGTTCTGAAGATTCTGTCCAAGGAGCGTTTCGGCGGGGATGCCGATCATCGCGGCGAGATGTGGATTGACGTAGACGATTGTTCCATCAGCGAGCACGGTCGCCACGCCCTGCGGCAACGCTTCGATGAGCGTGCGGTAAAGCGGTTCATCGCTGTTGAGGCGCGAGATTCTGGCGCCCTCCTCTTCGAGAACGACGACGGCATCGATCTCTCCGCCCTGCAGCGCGCGCACGAGATCTTCATGTTCCCGAACGCGGTTTTGGAGCTCCGAGCCGGTCGAGCGATTCCCCTTGTTCATCTGGTTCCTCAGCCTCTCGGCCGCAGATCAAAGCTCACCAGCACGCGGTCGGTGTTGGAGAGATCGCCGATGATTTTGCGGATGGGCACCGGCAGCTTGCGCACGAGGGTTGGGATCGCCACGATCTCATCGCGGCGCGCGGCTTTTGGATCGGCGGCAACGTCGATGATCTCGATGGTGTAGCGGTCGTCGAGATGATCGGCGCAGAACTTCTTCAGGTTGGCGATCGCAGCGACGGACTTCGCAGTCTGGCCGACGACGTAAAGCCGAAGATTCCAGTCGTCGTCAGCGGCCTTTCTTTTTCTGGATGTTGTTTTGATCGCCTTGGCGGTCATGATGCGGCGCCCTCCGGTTTGGACTGCGGGCGCCGCGCGGGACGACGATCGGTATCGACGGCGGAGCTTTTTCTGCTGGCGGCCATGGTGGTTCGATCGGCGTCGAGCTGCTGCCGCGACCGGCTCTCCTCATTGCGGAGGCGTTCCAATTCGTCGCTCTCGGCGCTCATCTCCAGCCGCAGCGCGGCGATTTCGGTATCGAGCGTTTTCATGCGGCGTTCGATGGCGCGGCGTTTCCGTCCGGCTTCCTCGCGGCGCTGGACTGCCACCGCCGATTCCTTCGCTTCCTGCGCGACGCGTGAGGAGCCGGTCAGTACGCCCTCGGGTCCAAGGTAGGGCGCGATCAGCTTCACTCCCTTTGGAGTGAGAACGAATTCGCGCAACTGATTCGAATGCGCGGTTCCCCGGCTCTTCAAAACGTACATGGCGCGGTTGCGCTCACCATTCGCTTCGATGTCGCGCAGCAACAGCCACGTGTCGATCAGCGACGAGATGCCGGCCTCGGTCGCTTCCAACGCATGGCCGCCGGAGGTGAGACTGGTCAGCACTGCCGTGATCTGGTGGAGCTTGAGGAAGTCCACCAATCGCATGAGCATGGCCTTGACTTCCCTCGGATCGGCGATGCTGAAGAAGTTCGTGATCGGATCGACGATGAGCACGCGCGGCGAGTAGTCGCGGATCGCTTTGTGAATCTTGGCCAGGTGCATCTCCAGGCCGAAGGTGGTCGGCCGCGAGGCGATGCAATGCAGCAGACCGTTGCGGACGTACTTGCCCAGATCGATTCCGATCGTGCGCATGTTGCGCATGATCTGCTGCGGCGACTCCTCATACGCGAACAGCAGGCTTCGCTCGCCGCGCTCGCAGGCCGCCTGAACCACGTGCGCGGAGATGCTGCTTTTGCCCGCACCGGCAGTGCCCGAAACGAGCACCGTCGATCCGCGATAGATGCCGCCGGCGAGCATGACGTCGAGATCGGGGATGCCGGTGGAGATGCGCTCGGTGGACGCCTCGTGCGACAGTCCGATCGACGTGATGGGGAGGACGTCGATACCGTCCTTGTCGATGAGAAACGGATATTCGTTGGTGCCGTGCCGCGTACCGCGGTACTTCACGACGCGCAGACGCCGCGTCGCCACCTGATCGAAAAGGCGGTGATCGAGCATGATGACGCAGTCGGAAACGTACTCCTCGAGACCCTGGCGGGTCAGAGCGCCGTCGCCGCGCTCGGCGGTGATGACGGCGGTCATGCCGCGATCTTTCAGCCAGCGGAAAAGACGCCGCAGTTCGGCGCGCAGGATCGCTTCGTTGCTGAAGCCGGAGAAGAGCGTTTCAAGCGTGTCGAGCACGATGCGTTTCGCGCCGACGGTGTCGATGGCGTCGCCGAGCCGGAAGAAGAGCGCGTCGAGGTCGTATTCGCCGGTCTCGTCGATCTCGCTGCGCTCGATATGCACGTATTCGACGAAGAGTTTTTTCTGTTTCTGGAGGCGCTGCAGATCGAAACCGAGCGAGGTCACGTTTTGCGCGAGCTCCTCGGGCCGCTCCTCGAAGGCGACGAAAACGCCAGGCTCGCCCTGCATCGCGCCATTGACGAGGAATTCGATGCCGAAGAGCGTCTTGCCGCAACCCGGACCGCCGCAGATCAGCGTCGGCCGTCCGCGCGGAATCCCTCCGTTGGTGATCTCATCGAGACCGGTGATGCCCGTTGGGCATTTGGCGAGCTCGGTATCGGGAGCATTCCGTCGCGGCATGGGATTTCGAGAGAAGTGGACGACCTGAGCCGCGGATCATAGAGCGCGCTTGCAGGGTATGCAATCGCCGCGCGCTGAATTGCTTTACGCGAAGCCTTTCGGGCGTTCGTCGAGCGAGGCGGCCATGTCGATCAGGCCGGCGGTGAAGATCGGGTTGCGCGTGCGCAGGCGCAGCGGCTTTTTCTGATCGGACTTGATGATGATGCTGCTGTCGTCCGCGTCGACGACCACCTCGAAGACTTTCGGCATCGCCACTTCGGTGCGCTTCTTTTCGTCGGCGACAAGCCGGCGGTTGGTGATGAAGAGCATGCCGGTGTCGAGCGGCGCCTGGTGGATGCAGTACTCCTGAAACGCGAGCTGGATCGGGCATTCGGCGCGCGGCAGTCCTTTCGCCACGCCGCGCAGGCCGCGGAATTGTTCGACGGCGTTCAGCTCGTCCTCGACGTCATCCTCGGTGAGGCCCAACCCCTCGCGCAGCGTTTTGATCTCGGCTTCCTGCGCCGTTCCGAGACGGTCGTCGGCGAGAAGATGCCAGAGGACGCTGGAGAAGAACTCGCGCTTGACCGAATGGACGTGCTCGGGAGTGAGTCCGGCCGCGTCGCCGGCGTCGCTAAGGAGTTTGGAGATTGCGGCCGATTCGGCGACGCCGCGGCGCGAAAGCTCTTCGAACGCGATGCGCAGCAGCACGCGGCGCGCGGCGGGCGCCCAGATTTCGTAGGCGAGGTCGAGCGACTTGCGCTCGCCGCGGAGAGCGATGAGTCCATTCTCGGTGCGGTCGACGAGCAGGTGATCGAGCGCCTTCGTGTACCACGAAAGTTGCTCCTGATTGCGATTCTCGGCGGCCTCGCGTTCCGCGCGCTCGCGCTCTTCGCGTTCGCGAATCGTCCGCCGCTGCTGCGCCGTCATCAGGATCGGGAGGGCGATGCAGATCGCGCCGAAGATGATCTCGAACCACCCTTGCGGACCTTTCTTCATCAGGACCCCGAGTCCCAGCAGGATGATCAGCGCGCCAAACCCCATCAGTGCCATGAACAGGTAGCCGCGCGAAGTGCCGTCCGGTTTCAGCGACGACCAGAACGGAGTCTGGTTGATGGTCGGCTTGACGGGAATGCGCGGCCCGACCACGCGTTCCGTGTCGCCGAAGAAAAATCCGTCCTGGCGGCGGCGGATGAACTCGCCGTTCACGCCGGTGCTGAGCGTCGCGTCGTCGCCGATGGAGTCGAGCGACCGCCGCGTCGAGACGCCGAACCGGATCGGTCCGAAGGCGAGTTGTTTTTCAACGTAGTACGTCATTGCTGCCTGACGCGGCTGTTTGCGGACTCCGTGCCTAACTACGGCTGCGGTCCGAATGTCTCGCTGATCAGGTTCTTCGCGCTGATCCCGTGTTCGTGCAGCGCGTCGCCGACGCGGTCGATGAACGGATCGAATCCGGCGGCCATGAGCGTCGACGTCGTCATCCGCTCGCGGTTGCGGGCGATCAGCGTTTCGATCTTGCCGCTCTCGTGCACGATGGCGCCGTCGCGCGCGAGAGGATCGAAATCGGCGGAGTAAAGAATGTTGCGCTGATCGGGCTCGTAGAGGACGGCGATCTTCCGCGGATCGCGATCGGCCAGCATGCTCAGGACCATGCTCCGGACCGGTGCGATGCCGGTGTCGCCGGCCATGAACAGGATCGGGCGGCCGTCATTTTCCGGGAGTACGAAATCGCCGTACGGACCGTCGATGGTCACGGCGGCGCCCGCGTCGAGTTTCATCAGCGCCTTGCCGCCGCGTCCCGCGCCGACGCGTACGCAGAGCTGCACCGCCTGCGGCCGTTGCGGCGCCGAGGCGATCGTGTAGGCACGCGAGACGCCGTCGGGGAAGCGGAAGTTCACCCACTGGCCGGGCTGGAATGAAAACGATTCGTCCTCGAACGCCACCGTGATCTGCACCACGCTCGGCGCAAGCTCCTCGATCTCGGTCACGGATGCCTTGTGAGCACGCATGACCGGAGTATATCTGCGCTGCGTTCTTACGCCGGCTTCGCCGACGGAGTGCTGCCCTCACCGCAGCCAGCCCGGCATGATGCCCTGCTTGCGCGCGTCCTCGCGGAACTCCATGTTGGCGCGTTCGGCGCGGGTGATTTCGAGCTCCGCGGCGGGGATCTGATCGAGGGTCAACTGCAACTCGCTCGATTGATACGTGAATTGGTGTGACCGGTAGCCCAATGCCACGAACTGCTCGATCTGGCGTTTCAACAGCTCCGCGCGGTCGCGCAACAGCGCCATGTTTTCCTTCGCGCGACGAATGGCCTCCTCGTGCGCGCGGGCGCCATTCCGCCACGACCATTCATCGCCTTTGTCCGCGGTGTCGTGCGGCTCGACCACTTTCTCGAGACTCAGCGCAGGAGCCGGAGTTCCCGAATGGTTCTGCTCCAGCTCGCGCAACAGACGATCGCGTTCCGAGGCGGACACCTTCAACTTCTTATCCGGGCCGATCGACGTGATCACCGTCGCCGTGATCGCCGCCCGCGTCGCGTCCATGTCCACCTCGCCGACCGGAATCGAATACAACGTTCCTGATCGGAAGATGATGCGGCCGCGCTCCTCGCGAATCGGACCATCGATGTCGAAGTGCGTGCCGTTGCGCAGAATGAGCGTCGTGGTTAGGATCGGTTGGGGAAACGACGTGGCAGTTGCGAAGAGGAGGATCGCCAGGGCGTGCATGGCGGAAATTATCGCCCCGATGAGCGCGAACGATTGGTAAACGTTACTATCTCCGCTTGCCTAACTGGCTCTACCTGATTTTCCAATTCCTCTACGACCTCGGCCTGGCGCTTTGGATCGGAGGAACGATCGTGCTCGGCGCCGCCGCTGCCCCGGTTCTTTTCAAATCGCTCCCGCGGCCGCAGGCAGGAGGCATCTTCGGACCGATCCTGGCCAGGTTTGCGCGCATTCAAGCGATCGCATTGTTGATGATCGTCGTCGGAGCCGGCGCGCGATTTCTGATCTGGGAACGCCACGCTGCGACGCTCTGGCTTATCGGCCGCTGGTCGGCGATCGTCATGCTGGCGTGGGCGCTGCTTGGGCAGATGTCGATTCAGCGAAAGATGCGCATCATCGGATCGAACCTCGGGCCGGAGACGGAAGAGAACCCGGTGCGGATCATTTTTCAGCACCTGCACATACGCGCCGAGGGGCTGATGAGAGCGTCGGTGCTCGCCGCGTTCATCGCGCTTTTCTTCAGTTGATAGAATCGGCCGACAACACAAATGGGAAGTAGTAGCGTTTCGCAGATCACCTGGATCGTCCTCGCGGCGGTCGGCGGCATTCTTTTTCTGACGTTCGACGCGATCCGCTACTTCGCGCAGGAGATCAGTCCCGTCACGCTGCGGCGTTGGTCGGGCGATCAAGCCGAGGAGCGCAGCAGCAGATGGCTGCACTTCGATCCGCGAAACCTGACGCTGGTCAGCGGCTCGCTGCTGCAGATCGCGCTCATCGGCGCGTTCATCGCCACGATCCGGGCATTCGATCGCGAGTCAATCGCCGTCGCCTGCGGCATCTCCGCGGCCATCTGGTTCATCGTCGTCATTGTCTGGAAATTCGTGCTCGCCTTCGTGTCGGAAGACATCGGCGAAATGATTTTGAAGGCGCTGATCCCGTTCTCGCACTTTTTCTACCTGCTCTTCTGGCCCGTGCTCTTCCCGATGCGGCGCGTGTTCGACCGGCTCGACCGCGAGGAGGAAGAAGCGCATGAGGACGAGGAGGTCACCGATGAGGAAGTGCAGGCGTACATCGACGTCGGCGAAGAGGAAGGGATACTCGAAGGCACGGAAGGGAAGATGATCCAGTCGGTCGTCGATTTCGGCGACCGCGTGGCGCGCGAGCTGATGACGCCGCGCATCGACGTCCTGGCCTTCGACGTCGCGCATCCCTTCGACGAGCTGGCGCGGCTTTTCAGCGATTCGAAATACTCGCGCATCCCGATCTACGAGGGGAGCGTCGACAAGATCGTCGGCATCGTGCACATTAAGGAAGTCTTCGAGGCGCTGGTGAAGCACGAGGCGCCGGCCGCGGCGCAGATCGCCCGGCCGCCGTACTTCGTCAGCGAGACGAAGAAAGTGTCCGAGCTGCTGCGCGAGTTTCAGAGCGAGCACATTCAGGTGGCGGTGGTGGTCGATGAGTACGGCGGTACCGCGGGCATCATCACGATCGAGGATGTCGTCGAAGAAATCGTCGGCGAGATTGCGGACGAGCACGAGGAAGACGAGGCGACCATCGTCGACCTCGGCGACGGCGAGTACATGATCAGCGGCCAGTTGCGCGTCGAGGCGCTCGAGGAGCTGCTCGACGCCGAGCTCGAAGGAGACGACTACGAAACGGTGGCGGGCTTGATCTTCACAT
>JBAVBF010000089.1:0-3275 GCA_049586115.1 Thermoanaerobaculia bacterium
TGGCCATGCCGCGCGACACGCCGCAATCGATTGTTGATGAATGCCGCAGGTACGGCGCGCAGGTCGAGCTCGTGGCCGGCGTCATCACCGACGCCGGTAAACGAGTGGCCCAGTACATCGCCGAGAACGGCGGCTTCGATCTCTCGACGCTGAAAGAGCCGTATCGCGTCGAAGGGAAAAAGATCATGGGTTATGAGTTGCTCGAAGACCTCGGACGGCTGCCGGACGTGATCCTCTACCCCACCGGCGGCGGCACAGGCCTGATCGGTATGTGGAAGGCCTTCGACGAGATGGAGCGCCTCGGCTGGATCGGTTCCGAGCGTCCGCGGATGTTCAGCGTGCAGTCGAGCGGCTGCGCGCCGGTCGTCCGCGCGTTCAACGAAGGACTCGAAACCGCGCCGGAGTGGGAGTCGCCGCAGACCGGCGCGTGGGGACTTCGCGTTCCGCGCGCGATTGCCGATCGTTTGATGTTGCGCGCGCTGCGCGACTCGAACGGCGGCGCGATTGCAGTCGATGAAGCGCAGATTGAAACTGCCGCGCGGGAGTTGCGAACCAGCGAAGGGATCGATGCCGGTCCTGAAGCGGGCGCGGCATTGCTTGCCCTGCGGACCCTGCGTGCCGAGGGAACGATTCGCAATGATGAGGCCGTCGTGCTTTTCAGCACTGGCGGCAATAAGTATCACTGAGCACCGGCAGTATTTTCGCGTCAACACCCATTGCCTTGCACCGTCTAACCAACCACCGAGGATTCAGGATGAAAGCTCGATTTGCACTACTGCTGTGCGCCTTCGCGGCGTTCGGCGGACACGCATTTGCGCAATGTACGAGCGGCACGGCCCCTGTACCGCAATCGCCGATCGGATCGAATCTGAACGAGAGCACGCCGATCACGTTCAGCTGGTCGCCGTCGCCGTCGAACGGCGTCACCGGCTACGACGTCTTCGCTAGCACCGGCACCGCAAACGCTACGCTCATCTGCTCCGTATCCGGAGCGAACGCCAACTCCTGCACTGGCCCCGCGGCCGGACTCTCCTCGGGGCTGTACAACTGGATCGTCCGCGCCAACTTCGCGAATTGCACATTGCAGTCGGCGACGAAACAGTTCACCGTCAACTGTCCGACGGCCGCGCCAAGCGTGCAGTCGCCATCAGATGGTTCGCAGAACGTCTTCACGAGCCCGACGCTGACCTGGAGCGCCGTCAGTGGCGCCAGTCAGTACGACGTCTACTTCGGCGTGGCGGGATCGGGAGCCTGCACCGGCACGCGGCAATTCACGACCTCGAATACGAGCTTCAATCCGACCACGCTGGCGGCCAGCACGAGCTATGAATGGCGCGTCGTCGCGAAAAAAACGTCCGCGAGCAGCTGTCCGGTCACGACCAGCGGCTGCGCGACGTTCAAGACCACGGCCGCGGCCTGCACTCCGCCCGGGTCGTTCAACCTCCTCGCGCCATCCGACAAGAGCACGACCAGCTCGACGCCGACGCTAACCTGGTCCGCCGCTTCCGGCGCGGACAAATATCTCCTCCATATCAGCACGCAGAATCCTCCCGCGCCTACCGCCAGCGACCCGGTGGTCAACAGCAATACGACGAGCTTCACCTTCGCACAGGCACTGCCGGCCGGAACCTATTACTGGTCCGTCGACGCGTATCCGCCGAACTGCACCACCGCGAAGACTTCCAGCAGTGTCTTCAGCTTCACCGTCGCCGCAACAGCCACTTGTCCGACGGCACCTGCGACGCTGAGCAAACCGGCGAACAACACGATTGTCGACACACCGGTGAGCTTCGATTGGAGCGACGTCGCCGGCGCCACGTTCTACAAAGTGTTCACCTCCATCAACGGTGCGGCGGCGACTGTGCTCGCGGTCACGCGCGATTCGCACTACGAAGGCAGCCTCCCTGCCGGATCGTCCGTCGACTGGTGGATCGAAGCCGGTGCCGACAACTGCAACCCGATCGCCTCGGCGCATTCGCACTTCAACGTCACCAGCGCCGGCGTCTGTCCAAGCAACCCCGAGTCCGCGACGCAGCTCGCTCCGGCCAACGGCGCGACCGGGTTGACCTCTCCCGTGCGATTCGAATGGACGGTTGTTCCCGGCGCGACGAACTATGTGGTGTGGGGGCTGACGGCGAACAGCACCAGCAGCGCCGAGCGTTTCGTCCTCGGCAAGTTCGGCGGAACGCACATCACCGTCGCCGTGCCGCAAGGCAGCGTGGCCTGGTACGTCGAAGCGCAGTTCGGAGATTGCCCTACCTCGACGTACTCAAAGGTTTTCACGCTCTCCGTGACCACGCCGTCTGCCTGCAGCAGCAATCCCGCGACGCTCCTGTCGCCCGTCAACGGCGCGGCCGGCCTGACCTCGCCCGTCACATTTCAGTGGTCCCCGGTCAGCGGCGCCACCGGCTACCAGCTGTACCTTGCCCAGGGTGACGACTCCGGCGATCTCGCCGGCAGCACGACGTCGACGACGTTGACGACGCTCGTTCCGGGCGGCACGGTGACGTGGTGGATCGTGACGACCTTCGCCGGCTGCCCCGATATCGTCTCCGCGAAATCGACATTCATCAGCGGTACGCAGGCCACTTGCAGCGCAACGGCCACGCTCAATGCGCCTGCCGACGGCGCGACCGTCACCTCGCCGGTCACGCTGTCGTGGAACCCGGTCACCGGCGCGAGCGGCTACCGGCTCTGGATCTCCGTCAACGGCAGCTCGCCGATTCTCGCCGCGCGAAGCGTGACCGCTTCCGGAACGTCGCAGCAACTACAACTGCCGAGCGGCGCTGACGAGTGGTACGTCGAGACGCTGTTCGCTAACGGCTGCGATTCGACCTTCTCCGCGCATCGGCGCTTCACGGTGACCACCGCCGCAAATTGCGACACGCACAAAGCGGCCGCGCTCACCTCGCCGATCGGCGGCGCGCAGGCATCGAATCCGATCACATTCAATTGGACCGCGACGGATTCGTCGGCACTCCAGTACCGCGTTTGGGTTTCGCTCAACGGAGAGCCGTTCACGGACATCGGCTTCACCAAAGACACCAAACTGCAGCACGACTTCGGGACCGCCACCGGCATCGGCCAGTGGTTCGTGGAGACGCTCTTCGAAAACTGCCCCGCCGTCGTCTCGGCACGAGCGGCGTTCGTGATTCCCGCGGCCGGATGCGCGACGGCCGGTCCGCAGATCGTCTCCCCGCTCGACGGAACGACGGTCAACGCGCCGGTCGCGTTTGTCTGGAGCGCCGTCGCCAACGCCACGGAGTATCGCGTCC
>JBAVBF010000090.1:0-7768 GCA_049586115.1 Thermoanaerobaculia bacterium
CATAAAAAACAGCGGAAGCGCCCAGGCATGCGGCGACACCGGCGTCCGGTACCAGATCATGATCAGCAGCAGGATCACGAACGAGACCAGAAAATCGACGATCCCGACCGCGATCGACGACAGCGGCAGGATCAATCGCGGGAAGTAGATCTTCGTGATCATGTAGCCGTTCCCGACCACCGACATGGCCGTCTCCGAGAATGCCGTCGCAAAGAACTGCCACGGCAGCAGCGCGATGAACGTGAACACCGCGTACGGCACGCCTTCCGACGGCAACTTCGCAATCCGCCCGAACACGACCGTGAAGATGACCATCGTCAAAAACGGCCGGAGGAACGCCCACAGCACGCCGATGCTGGTCTGCTTGTAGCGGACGACGATGTCCCGCCACGCCAGGTAGCCAAGCAGTTCGCGATACTCCCAAACCTCCGCAAGATCGAGCTGCGCGAGCCCGCGTCGGGGCTTGATGACGGTATGCACTAGCCTTTCAGTTTATCCCGAGCCCTTCGTTTGATAGAGGTTGCTGACGGAAGGTCGACGGTGACGGGGATGCTCAGTATGCTGCGCGCTGATGCGTAATTTTCTCCTCCGGCCGGCCGTAGTCCTCCTTGCTGTGTTGCCGGTTACGATCGACTGGATCGCTAAGGTCGTGGTGTGGCCTCGTCCCTTCTGGGTGCAGTTCTACGATCCTGAGACCATCTACTTCTACGGCGGCCTAGATCTTCTCCGAGGACGAGCGCCGCTGAACCTCGACAATCCGGGAGTTCCTCTTCATGTTCTGAGCGCCGCAATCGCCTCAATTACCGGAGCAACTCCGCGGCGCTACACCCAGTTTCTGCTGATCGCACACGTTCTGGGATTCGTTCTGACGATCGCGGCGATCATTCTCCTTGTCAGAGTGGTTCTCAGCGATGCTCCTCCGATTCTCAGAGTTGCCGGCGCCTGGACGTACTTCATCGCTCCTCAGGCGCTGGAGCGGTTGGACATCTGGAGTCCTGAGATTCTCTACTTCCCGCTTGGCGCAGCGATTCTGGCCTTGCTTTGGAAGAAACACCACGTGGGTGCCGGATTGGTCGCCGGGATCGCCATCGCCACGAAATGGGTTTTCCTGCCCTGGATCGTCGCAATTTGCGCAGCGATGCTGGTGGCTCGCCGTTACCGGGACGCCTTCGTAGCCGGCGTGGCTTGTGTGGCCGCCTTTGTCGTTACGGTGATTGCGATTGTGCCCAGCCTCCGGCACATGTTTTATCTCGTCATCAGTCCGAACAATCAGTCGTGGCGTCTCCTGTTTGCTACGGCCCATGGCTGGGCTATCTGGTTGGTGGTCACAGTGATGTTTGCCGCGATGACGCTTCGCCGGAGCAATCTGCCAATCACGACCTTCGCCGTGATTGTCATCGCGCTGACCCTCCTGGGCGCTTCTTTAAATCCATCATTCCGCTACATCTTGCCAGCGGCCCTCGGCGTCGTCGCTCTCTTTGCAGTCGTGTCATCTGCAGGGCGCGGCCCCGTAGCGGTGCAGATAGCGATTGGAGCCGTGGCCGTGGTGCTCATGGCGAAGGCTGTCCGCGATGACGTAGTTACGCACCGAGCCCGCGTAACGGATGGAGAACTCCTGCGTACGCAGATTGAGGCGGCACTGCCTCCTGGATCCACGACGGTGTATGGATGGCGAGTCCCCGAACCTTCGTTTGCCTTGCGAATCATGGCGCACGACACGAAGGATCTGGAGGCAATCGCCCTGGACTGGCCCCGCGCCGGCCATCTAAATCCATGGACCCGGCAAATTTCCCTTCCCCCAGGCTTGTCACGCTTTGACTATGTTGTGGTGTCACCCATTGATTTGCAGTCGTTCCCCCAGGCTCGTGCAGTCGGAAGAGCGGGTCCGTACTTAATTGGAGTGATGCCGTAGTCCTGTATCAGGCAACCGGTTACTGCCGCGCTGGTGCCGAGCCTTCAATTTGGAAGAGCAGATCGCGCGAAAACTCGCCCTGAAGTTCCCGTGCGGTGTAGCCGAATTGCGCCATGAACGTTCGCAGTTCACCCTCGGAACCGCCGAATGCCTCGAGATGATGGACCTCGGTGATGACGCTCGGATGATGGGCAGCCAGCACCTGCGATGCGCCTTTCAGAATCTCGAAGTCCGCTCCCTCGGTGTCGATTAGAAGAACATCAACGCGATCAAGCGCGGCCGACGCGACATACTCATCGAGAGTCACCAACGGCACGTGAATTCCGGCAGCAGCGAACCCGATGCGCGCGGAGCCCGGATCGCCATGTGGCTCGATCACAGCAGGGCCGGCTTTCGAAAAGCATCCCGCCTCGACGACCGTAACGATCTCGCCAAGTTCGTTCCTGACGATATTGCGTCGGAGCACGTCGATCATTGCGGGTTGAATCTCGAAAGCATGAACGCGCCCTTGCCGCCCAATCTTCGCCGCCGCCAGCAACGCGTAGTACCCCGTGTTTGCGCCGATATCGACCACGACATCGCCCGATCGAATCAGCGACAGAAACTCCGACGTCTGCCGCGGCTCCCACTCTCCGGTCTCGAACAACGTCCACCCGAGCAGCGACGGCTCGAACTCCATGACCAATCCTTCACCGATCTCGATCAACGGCGGCGGCCACCCGCGACGCTTCAAAAACTCGATGACCCGTATGAACGCCCCGCGCCCACGCTTGAACGGAGAGTGATGCGTGTAGAAGCGCAGCGCCAAACCGCACGCGCGCATGATGCGGATTCGAAAATCGTTCATGATGGAAGTTGCACGGTACTCCCGCATTTTAGTGCCCGGAGCTGCTGAGCAGCAGCGCGCTCAACGTAACCGGCATCGCAGAGATGTGGTCCGAATAAGCCCGTAAGATTCGTGTTCTCATATCCTTCCTATGCATTGCGACAAGCGGGGGTTCACGGTCGCTGAGCTGATCACGGTCACCGCGATCGTCGGAATCCTGGCGTCTGTGGCCATCCCCGTGGTGCGCTTTGGATTTCGCCGCCAAAAAGAGGTCGAACTTAAGCAGCGTCTTCAGAAGATCACTTGGGCGATCGACCAATACAATGACCTGCGCATGAAAGGCGTCATCAAGGCACCTCTTTCGATCATCCAGGGTCCGTATCCAAAGACTCTCGATGAGTTAGCGAAGCCGATCGAGCTACTGGACGGAAAGAAACTTCGTCTCCTGAGCGAGCGCGATCTGATTGACCCGATGACCGGACGGAGCGAATGGCGTACGGTCTCCAGCACCGACGATCCGGAGAGTAACTCGTCAAACGAAGATGACGTCTGGGACCTTCACTCGAAGTCGACCGCCCCGGCGCTCGATGGAAAGACGCATTACAACGAGTGGTAATGCGCGGATTTCCTGACACCGAGGCTCGGCGCTGGCTCGCCTGCTACGGAGTCGCTGCCGTGGGCCTGGTCGCGGCATTCTGGCGGGTATTCAACGGTACGGAGACGTTTTTTCTCCGCGATCTGCTCACAACCCATATTCCCGCATTTGGATTGTTCGACCGTCTTCGATACGCGACCATCAATCCGGCGTGGTCTCAGGGAGCACCGTGGGCAGGTAACCCGAATCTTCTGGTTTTTTATCCCACGATCCATCAGCCAGATTTCGTCTCCATACACATCCTTCTTCACCTGGCAATCGGCTTCGTCGGGATGGCTGTCTTTGCCCGCCGCGCCCTCGGCTTGAGCAGTGACGGTGCGCATCTCTCCGCCATTCTCTTCAGCGGCAGCGGATATGTGCTGTCGAGCGCTTCGTTTCTCAACGCGGTGACGACGATTGCCTGGGTTCCGTGGCTACTATTTGCATCCGACGGCCACGCAATCGAGCGGCGCGGCCTCCGCATCGCCATCTGCGCGGTTTTCACTGTGCTGCTTGTCCTCGGTGGTGAACCAACGCTGGCCATCCTTTCGATCGGTCTGTGCGCGGCTCGGCTTGCAACCCACGAGCGAAAAGGGATTCCGGCGTTCGCCGCATCACTGCTCGTGGCGGCGACACTCCTCTCACCGTTCGGACTTGCCGTATGGAGATCGGGCCGCGACTCAGCGCGCGCGGTGACCGGCTATACCTTCGATGAAGCGATGAGCGCGTCGCTCCATCCGGCGCGGCTTCTCGAAATTATGGTTCCATTCATCTTCGGCCGGCCGGACCGAATTCTGCGCGGCGCCTGGTGGGGATTTGCGGTGTCGCGCGGCGCGCCGCCCTACATCTACTCGCTCTCCTGGAGCTTGCTCGCAACTCTGTTGATCCTCGTGTGGGGCCGGCGAGCTCCGCACTTTCGGTTTTGGATCATCGTCGCGCTGACCGCTCTTCTTCTCTCCTGCGGCGGGTATCTGCCAGGAGCGGAGGCTGGGTACAGGCTGTTGCCTCACGTCTGGCGGTATCCGATCAAATTCGTGTTCGTCTCGATCATCGCGGCAAGCGTCCTCGCCGGCGGTGCGCTTGATAGCGTGCTGGCCGCGAAGAAGAGGCGACTGATTCCGATACAAGCTCTCTTTATTTGTGTGGCCGCGTCATGCGGCCTATTTGCACTTTTTTGCCTTACTAAAACGCCCGACGCGGTGACGCTGCTCAGGGATCAGTGGTGGCGGAGCGAATGGCGGAGCGATCCTCAAGGCGTCATCGAACCGCTCGTGCGCGGTGCCGGCTGGCATCTGGCCCTGCTGTCAGGCGGAAGCGTTCTTTGTTTCTTCGTTCTGCGGAGAAGGGAGAGACAGTGGCGCGGAATCGCAATCAGCGTCCTCATCCTCGCCGAACTCCTTTCAAGCGCAAAACCACTGTTTCCAACCGTTGACCGGGAATCGATCTCTTCGCCTTCCCCGTTCGCTATGGCTGCGGTTCATCTCGGTCTCGTCTATGAGCGCGCAGGCAAGGATCTCGATGCCGTTCGCCGAGGAGTGAATGGCCGCTATCCCTCGGACGATGTCCGCTGGATGGCGATCGCGCAGGCCAGACAGGCATGGGCCACGACCGGCTCGATGTACGGCGTTCGCTACGCGTTCAACCACGACCCGGACGGCAGCTACCCGGAACGGATCGACTACGTTGCCGATCTCCTGAACCAGCGAACATGGCCGGAGCGCCTCAAATGGCTTCGCGCAGCGGGGGTGCTGGGAGTAGTCACCTACGACCCGAGCCGCCTTGGCGACGGCTACGACTGCGTTGCGATGGAAGCGCAGTACGGCGTACCCGCATTTCTTTGTGCGCTTCGCGACCCGCTTCCTGAGATACGCAGATCAAGCCACGTCATCGCCGTAAACGATCGGCTCGAAGCGGCGGTAGGTTTCGAGAGCAGCGCGTGCGACCCGGTGAACTGCACGGTAATCGAGGGTGGCGCTTCTTCAACGGGCGGTTCTGCTCTGAACGCAGAGACGAACGTGCTCTCCGAAAGTGGCAACAGGATCGAAGTCGCGACCAACGGCTCCCTCTCTGGGGTCTTGTTTATTGCGCGGCCGTTTCGTAGGAACGCCACTGCTATGGTCAACGGTAAGCCGGTCACCATGCTCCCTGCTAATATTTGTTTTACAGCGATTCCGGTTCCTGCAGGAGCGGCGCGCGTGTCTATGGCTTGGTGAATTGCTGGAACACCAGGCTTTCTCGGGTAAGTTATCGCGTTCCCCAGTGAAGCATAGCGACAGGTGTTGACGGAGGCGACGAAACCTATTACGGATAGTCTCCTTCTGTCACAACCAAGACTTTTGTGCTACTAACCAAGAGTCAGTCACCTGCGCGCTGAGGTGATTGTCGATTCAATTCAGCCCGACCGAAGGCGGACGCAAGTTCCGAAATTATCATCCAGACAAAACCAGTACAAACAGCGGCGAGGGACGGAGAAACATGCGGCGAGTGTAATGCCGTGAGAGGAGCAGTCGCCAAGCCTGCGGCCACAGCGAGAAGCGGCACGAGGTGTCGTTTAGATCTTGACAACCATAACGCGGTTGAGCACATAGCGAAAATGACAACGATCGGAGATACTCGCAACACCATTCCGGGCGTCAGTTGAGCGGCAAAGACGGCCAAACCAATCGGATCACTATAACCGGCCAAGCACGTTAGATACGTAAAGATAGACAGAAAAGAAGCCGGCACGGCTAGAAGTATCACCGTGCCAACAAAGACGGCGTGTTGATTGAAACGTCGCATCGTACGGCCACCAAGAACTCCGATCGGTTACTCTGAAAATGGGATGGCTCTTGCGAAAGTGATCTCGCTCATCATTCGGCGATCGGAGGTGAAATAGAAGAAGCGCTCATGCAGAAATCCAGCCTTTTCCGCAGTCCCACGCAGTTCCGATAAGCGTGCCAGGGGCACACTATCGTGAACGAGGATGACGAGTGGGACATCATATCCGTGTCGTTCAATCAACTCGCCGAAGAGTCGCAGTAGATCATTGCTCGGAACGGATTTGCCGCTGATTCGGATACGAAACGATCCTTTCGCACTAGCGTGCTCGACAACGACGGTGATCGGCTTCTTCTGCGCGTACGCCGACACTGCGATCAGCACCGCCATGGCCGCGCTAGCGAATCTGATGCTTATCTTCTTTCTCATCCGATCAGTTCCCTGTGTAGCGCCGGTAGACGGTTCCTGGGTCGAAGAATTGTCCAGGTACTGTATAGACCGCCCCGTCATGCGCGCTTATATTTGTGACGCCACCATTGGGATCCGTGATGATAATGCCCGAATGCCCATGTAAGAGGGATGATAACCCCGAATCTCGTAGGCCGCTACGTCACCAGGTTGTGGTTTTTCGTTGGCCCCGAGGACGCGCCAGTTTGGAATATTGGTTCCCCGATCGGCCCAGTCCGCGGCGAGTGGCGGCCGCCCGAGTGGCGACAGGATCGAAGTCGCAACCAGCGGCTCCCTTCCTGGGGTCTTGTTTATCGCGCGGCCGTTTCGTAGGAGCGCCACTGCCATGGTTAACGGCAAGTCGGTAATCATGCTCCCAGCCAACATCTGTTTTACAGCGATTCCGGTTCCTGCAGGAGCGGCTCGCGTGTCTATCGTTTGGTGAATTGGTAGAACAGCAGGCTTTCCCCTGGGTAAGTTATCGTCGACGCCTCGCCTCACAGGCTGTCAGATTCCCAATAGATTCCGGCGCGAGGCAGGCTCACGGGTATTCGCGCAGATCCTGCAGGATCGCCGGATGGGCGACTTGCGGTGAGGTCCAGCGTCGTAGCATGGTGCAGGTCCACGAAATAGAAGCCCACTTGGCCGCGGAGATCAGGGGCGACCAGTCTCAGAGGTCGTCCGCCCAGATCGATTGCCCTGACATAGAGCCGAGTGGAATACTCCGAACCTCGCCAGAACTGGAGACTGAAACCGTGTCCGCGGTAAGAATATCGAACAGGCACGGCCGACAGGAGGAGCACCCTGGGAACCGGATGGCGGGAGCTCTGCGCAACGGACACGTCACCTCCCAATTTGATTGCTCGATACCAGTACACCTTGGGAACTCCACCTGCGTTCCAGATAAGTACGACAACCACTAACGCCAGAAAGCCAGCGATTGTGCTTACAGCAAAGCGTCGCTTCATTGAGTTTCCCTATGGTCTGAAAAAACTTGGAGGCACCGGCGTCGATCCACCAAAAGTCGTTCCGTATGTCGCGCCTACGACACCCGTAGCCTGAAGCAGGCCTTCGGTGAAGGAATTCGAATTGTAACTGGGAGAACCAGGAAGGCCTGGGAACAGATTGTAGTCCAGCGTATTATTGTAATTCCCATAGGCGGCAAATAAGCGGTCAATATACTGATCTT
>JBAVBF010000091.1:0-5637 GCA_049586115.1 Thermoanaerobaculia bacterium
GCATGTAGCCGAGAGAACGCAGCGTCGCTTTTTCCTCATCGTCGAGATCGGCCTGAGCGTTCGACGAATTCGTCGCCGTCGAACGCCAGCGATCGAGGATGAGGCGAAGTTGGTCGCGTTGGATCTGCGGAAGCGCATCGATGTTCGTCCGCTCGCCGGGATCGCGGGCGAGGTCGTAAAACTCCTCGCGATGCGTGCGGAGATTACGGATCAGTTTCGCGCCGCCGGTGCGCACCGAGGCCACCTCGCCACGGAGATCGCCAAACGCGGGAAGGACCGGCACCGGCCGGAGCGGACCGGGCGACGTGAGCAGGCACGCCAGACTCCGCGCCTGCGTGCCGGAACGCGCTTTCGCAACCGGCAGCTTCGCGAGCGTGAGCAGAGTCGGTGCGACGTCCATCAACCGCACTTGTCCCTGCACTCTTCGGCCGGAGAAAACGTGGCCGGGATAGCGGATGACGAGCGGCACGCGCAGCACTTCGTCATAAAGCGTTTTGTAATGCGCGGCCTGGCCGTGCTCGAGAAACTCTTCGCCGTGGTCGGCAGTGATGGCGACGATCGTGTTGTCGTCGATGCCGAGGCGGTGAAGCGTAGCGAGGATGTTGCCGATGTTCGCGTCGACCCAGGCGATCTCGCCATCGTACAGGGCGACGTCGTGATTGAGATCGCGGCTGGCCATGCCTTGATGAATCGAATCGACGTCCCCCGTCGCCCGGCCGACGTAGGCGCCGTCGAACATCCGCGCGTACGGCTGCGGCGGGTTGTAGTTGTAGTGAACGTCGAAGAAGTGCAGGAAGAGGAAAAAGGGACGGGCGTCGCGCGCGGCCACGTGTTGATCCAGGAAGCCGATGGCGCGCTGCGCGACGTCGCGCGACTTTACCGCGGCGCGCGACTTCTCGCCGGCGACGCGCAGCAGCGTGTAGTCGTCGTATTCATCGAAACCGCGGCTGAAACCGTAGATGCCGTCGAGGTACGTGGCGGATACGAAACCGGCAGTCGTGTAGCCGGCGCGTTGTAGCCGCATCGGCAGCGTGTCGATATTCGCGCCGAGCCGCAGCCGGTTCGTGATCACGCCATGCTCCTCGGGAGCGAGCGACGTCATCAACGTCATGTGCGCCGGCAGCGTCCACGACGTCGGCGAGATCACCGTTTCGAAGATCGCGCCGTCCGCGGCCAGCGCGTCGATGTTCGGCGAGGTTTGCCGCGCGTATCCGTACGCATGCAGATGATCGGCGCGCAGCGAGTCGATGGAGATCAGCAGGATGTTCGGAGCGCCCGGCCGCGCGGTGTGCCGGACCGATTCGCGTTGCCCCTTTGCAAGCGGCGCAAACGCGCAGGCGACGATTCCGATCGCGATCCCGGCGATCGCACTCCGCGACAGCCACTGCGGCGACGCGGTCGTTATTGAAAACACCGCGAATACCAACAGAGTGGCGGTGAAGCAAACCGCGGCATTCATCACCGGCGACAGCAGGCCGCCCGTTGCCAGTCCGAGCGCGGCCATCGAGACGAGCGAAACCGCGATCGCGTCGCCACGCTTCAGCCGGCGCGTAGCGAAACGGACTGCAATCGCGATCGGAAACAGCACGCAGAACGTCGCCATCGCCGCCACGGCGAACAGCAGCGCCACATCGCCGATCGAGCGCAGGCTGCGCTCCGGATGGACCCAGCCGGGTGCGGACGCGAGCAGGTTCCAGTCCAGTTGATCCGCCACACGCCGCGCCAGCCGAATGATGCGGAGATCGCGGACGCGTCCGGCCCCGCCCAGCGCGTAGAGGTTGACGACAGCGCTGAGCAGGGAAAAAGAAACGGATGAAGCCAACGGCAGCGGCAGAGCGGGCATCCGTCGAACAGCCATGCCGCTCGCTACGAATGACGCGCCTTTGCGTTGAACGCAAGTTTCTGCTCGATGTCATACTCCGGAAGTTGTTCAGGAGGAGCCGTGAACTGTCCGCGCGATGCAGCAGCCCTCGAATTGAAAACGGTCGGCCACGCCACTGTGCAGACCTGCCCACAGTGCAGCGGGATGTTTCTGGAGCACGGTCAGCTGAACGCGATCGCCGATCCGACGCCGGGCGACCTCGAATTCTCGACCGTCGATCTCGACTCCTATCAGCACGATGACGACCACGGACCGATTTCCTGTCCGCGCGACGCCACCACGATGCGCAAGGTGGACTTCAACATCGACAGCAGCATCATTCTCGACTACTGCCCAACCTGCCACGGCTTCTGGCTCGACGCGAACGAGCTGGTGCGCATCAACGACGAGGTGAAGCGCCTGAACGAAGCCGGCGCCGAGGTGCCGGATCCGCTGCTCGTGAGGATCGCAAACTTCTTCTGGAACATCCCCGTGCCGCACTGATGATCAGCAATACGTGCCGTTCGCTGATCGCCGATTCGCGGCGATTCAGCACGACGTACGGCGCCGGATTTTTCAACCACCTCCCGATGGCACTCCTCGCCCTCGAACGCCTCGGCGGCGACGACGCGCGCCTCCGCGAGTTCGCAACGTTCTATGCGAAACGTCTGCGGCTGCAAGCTCCCAGCGAGCCTCTTCCGAACGACGATTGGCGCGAAGCGCTCGGCCAGCGTCGTTATGAATTCGCGCTCGCGGCGGAGTTCGATCGGACTCGCAGCACGCCTGCATTGCTCCACGATGTCGTTCCGCATCTCACGGCCGGACTAGCCAGCGAGGCATTCCACGGCGCGATCCGTGTCGCGTACGCAGTCGACAGCGGCGACGACGTCGACGTCGCCCCGGCGCTCGCAGCATGGGTGACGGGCTTCAGCGAATTTGGCGGCGCGGCTGCGGAAACGAAGTTCGTGTCCGCTGCCGATGCATTTGCGGTTCTCGCGGACGACGATCGCTTCGCGACCACGATCGAAGGGCGCAGCATCGATGCGAGGCTTGCGAGGGTGAACGCGCTGCCTGCGTTCGCCGATTACCGCGCGGCGATCGAGAACATTACGCTGGCCGATCTGGCGATGATCGCCGCGCGCATCTTCATCACGACTGGCGATTTCGTCGCCCTCCATCTCGTCACCGCCTGCCATGCCGTTCGCGTGCTGCAGCCGTTTCTCGCGCCATCTGCGCTCGACATTCTCGCGAACGCGATGCTCGCCGCGTACGTGGCCATCGGTCGTCCGCCACTCGCAACGACGTTCATCGATGACGGATCCGATCTCGCTTCCCGCGCTTCGAAAAGCGACGACGACCACGACCTGAAACTCGTCTACTGCTGTTTGCAGGAAGAAGCGCACTACAAGTCAGGCCTACATCGAACCGCCGCGGCGATCCGACTCTCCAAGTAGTCCTTCGTGCGAAGCACTTTGGAGTGCGCGTGGCAAAGCCACCGCTTTGAGGGGGCGGTGGAATCGCGGCTAATGAAACGCCGGTGATTGAATCCCGCGAGCATCAGAAGTTCCCGCCCTCCCAAAGCGGTGGCTCGATCGCCACCGCACTCCAAAGCTTCGCGAAATGTGCCGTGCGTCGCGCGCGCTCACCACGCGCGTACGCGATCCTTCGGCGCGAGGTACAGCTTTTCGCCCGGCTTCACGTTGAACGCCGCGTACCACTCGTCGATGTTGCGTACCGTGTCCGCGCGGTATTCGCCGGGCGCGTGTCCGTTGGTCAGCAGCGAGTTGCGCAACGCCTCGGGGCGGAACTTCGTGCGCCACACTTGCGCGAACGCGAGGAAGAATCGCTGGTCCCCGGTCAAGCCACCGGCGGACGGCGCGGGCTTGCCGCCGTATGCCCGGCGGTATCCGTCGTACGACGCCGAGAGTCCGGCCACGTCGGCGATGTTTTCGCTCAGCGTCAGCTTCCCGTTGACGTGCATGCCTGGCAGCGGCTCGTACGTATCAAACTCCGCGGCCAGCCGGTCCGCGGCGCTGCTGAAGTGTGCGAAATCGTCTTTCGTCCACCAGTTTTGCAGCCGTCCCGCGGCGTCGAACTGGCTGCCCTGATCGTCGAAACTGTGGCTGATCTCGTGGCCGATCACGGTTCCTATGGCGCCGTAGTTCACGACCGGATCGGCCGTGCCGTCGAAGAATGGCGGATTGAGAATCGCGGCCGGAAAATTGAGCGCGTTCTGCAGCGGCAGGTTCACCGCGTTCACCGTCTGCGGCGTCATCCACCACTCCGTCTTGTCGACCGGCTTCGTCAGCTTGGCCAGGCTCGCGTGATAGTCGAAAAGCTGTGAGCGAATGGCGTTGCCGAGGGCATCGTCGCGTTTGATGACCAAGCCGTCGTAGGCGCGCCAATGTTCGGGATAGCCGATGCCGACGTAGAGCGTGCTCAGTTTCGCTTTCGCTTTGGTTTTCGTCGCGGGCGACATCCACGTCAGGTTGTCGATGCGGTGGCCGAAGGCGGCGATGATGTTTTTCACCATCGACTGCGCCGCGGCTTTTGACGCGGGCGGGAAGTAGTGCTTCACATACAGTTTGCCGACCGCGTCGCCGAGGGCCGCGCCGGTGGCGCCGACCGCGCGCTTCCAGCGGACGCGTTGCTGCGGCGCGCCGGAGAGCGTCGTCCCGTAAAACTTGAAGTGCTCGTCCGCGAATGCTTTCGGCAGCAGATACGCCGCACGGTCGATCGCGTGAAACGTCAGGTAATCCTTCCAGACCGCGAGCGGCTCGCTGCCAGTGAGTTTGGCGATGCCGGTGACCGCGGACGGCTGCCACACCATCAGCATCGGCTGCGCGGAAAGATCGGCGGCCTTGAAGTACGCCGGCCAATCGAGGCCGGGCGCCTTCATCGAAAACTGCGCGAGCTTCCACGGATTGTTCGCCTTGTGCACATCCTCGGAATCGGTCCGGCTGCCATGCGCCTCGGCGATCTTGTGCTCGAGCGCGTAGATGTGTTCCGCGCGTTCGGCAGCATTCGCAACGTGCGCGAGGCCGAGGACCGCGGCAACGTGCGCGCGGTACTTCGTCTGCAGCTCGACGTCCTTTGGCTCCTTGCGCAGATAGTTCTCGCGATCGGGCAGGCCGAGGCCGCCCTGGAGGAGATAGCCGACGTTGCGCGTGGGACTGTCGAAATCGGGCGAGACCCAGAGTCCGAAGAGCCGGTCGGTGTAGAAGTTCGTATTGTTGAGCGCATCGACGTCGGCGCGCAGCTGGCTGCCGAGGATGTGGGCGAGCGACGGCTTGTCGGAGATCGCGGCGATCTGATCGAGCTCCGGCTGGATCGTTTTCAATCCGCGCGTCTCGATCGATTTTTCATCCATGAACGCCGCGTAGAAATCGCCGATTTTGCGCTCCTCGGAACCGGCTGCGGCTTTCGATTTGTCCGCGTCCTGGATCAGTTTCGACGTCCGCTCGTTCGCTTTCTCTTCGAGGATCGTGAAGACGCCGAGGACCGCGCGGTCGGGCGGAATGGGCGTGTTCTTCGTCCACGTCCCGTTCGCGTACGCGTAGAAATCGTTTCCGGGCTTGACGCTCCTGTTCATGCCGGCCGGATCGAGACCGTGATTCGGAACGGGAGCGGCGGCGGTGAGGACGAGCAGAAACGCGGCGGCGCAGACGAGCTTTCGTGAAGTCATGCGCTATCGTAACCCGCTGCCGATGCTCGCTTTTCTGGCCGTGTGTGCCGTTCTTGTTGACGATCCTCAAACATCGCCGCCTGCTGCCTCC
>JBAVBF010000092.1:0-10642 GCA_049586115.1 Thermoanaerobaculia bacterium
TCAGGAGAAGACGAATGCCCACGAAGAAACAGATTCTCGACGCGCTTAAAGGCGTCAAATTTCCAGGACTCTCGCGCGACATCGTGTCGTTCGGGTTCGTCCATGACGTCAGCGTCGAGGGCGGCAACGTCTCCTTCACGGTGCGCTTCCAGACGGAGAATCAGAACGCGGCCACGCAGATCAGCAAGGACGCCGAGACGGCGGTGAAGGCCGTGCCGGGCGTCGAGAGCGTGAAGATGCATGTCGACGTCGGCTCGCGCGCCGCTGCCGGACCGCAGGGCGGACCAGCGCCGGCGCAGATCCTGTCCGGCGTCAAGTACAAGATCGCCGTCGCCTCGGGCAAAGGCGGCGTTGGCAAGTCGACCGTCTCCACGAACCTCGCCCTCGCGCTGCGCGCCCTCGGCTACACCGTCGGCATGCTCGACGCCGACATCTACGGGCCTTCGCAGCAGATGATGCTCGGGATTCACGGACGTCCGCAGATCGATGAGACCGACGAGAAGATCCTGCCGATGGAAAACCACGGCGTGAAAACGATGTCGCTCGGCCTGATCACCGATCCCGACACGCCGGTGATCTGGCGCGGTCCGATGGTGATGAAGGCGCTCGATCAATTCCTCAGCGACGTGAAGTGGGGCACGCTCGATTTCATGATCATCGATCTCCCTCCCGGCACCGGCGACGCCCAGTTGACGCTGACGCAGAAAGTGCCGCTCTCCGGCGCGGTGGTGGTGACGACGCCGCAGGATGTGGCGCTGATCGACGCCCGCAAAGGGCTGGCGATGTTTCGCAAGGTCAATGTTCCCGTCCTCGGCATCATCGAGAACATGAGCTACTTCATCTGCCGCCACTGCGGCGAGCGCGAAGAAATCTTCGGCCACGGCGGCGGCCGCAAGACCGCCGAGCTCCTCGGCGTCCCCTTCCTCGGCGAGATCCCGATCGATCCGAAAGTCGTGGTCGGCGGCGACAGCGGCGAGCCGATTTTCGTTCTCGATCCATCGTCGGCCGCCGCCGAGGCGTTTCGGAAGTTGGCGGAGACCGTCGTGCAGCAGGTGGAGTCCGGTCATGCCGGCCACACGCACGCGCCAGGCGAGCCGGCCCACGCACATTCGTAGTCGAGCCTTTTAGTTCCAGTCGTCGCGTTGCGATCGGAACGGAAGGAGCAGGATCCTTCCGAGCGTCACGTCGTCAGCGTCGTGGTACGCGGGAACACCGATCGTGATGCGCTCCTGCGGGACGTCGAGACGCATCGTTCGATGCAGGAAGTCCCACGCGGAGAGGAGACTCGACCAGTTGCTGTTCGTTTCGTCGCGGCGGTCGGAGTGATGAATGCCGTGCATCCGCGGCGTGACGATCAACCGCACCAGCAGCCGTTCGAAACGCGGCGGGAACAGCACGTTGCTGTGATGAAAGAGAATCGAGGCGAAGAGGATCGTCTGCCACAGCCAGAGCGTGCGCGAGTCGACGCCGATCACGATCATTTGTGCCGCGCGCACCGGGATCGACAGCGCCAACTCGCCGAAGTGAAACCGCAGCGCGGTCGAGGCGTCCATGTCGCGGTCGATGTGATGGATGAGGTGAAAGCGCCAGAAGAACGGGACGCGATGACTTGCCCAATGCCACCACCAGAGCGTGTAGTCGAGCAGGACGACCGCCAAGAGCGTCTCGATCCAGCGCGGCCACTGCACGAATTGCATCAGACCGATGCGTTCCCGCACGATCCACGACGCCACCGGCTGCAGCAACGGCGCCTGCACGAGCGACATCAGCGCGAGCGAAACGCCGCCCACGGAAAGATTACGAGCGACGCGCCGGAGTTTTGATTCGACGGTGCGGCGCAGTGGCGCAAACCGTTCGACGATCATCATCGACGCGCCGACGATCACGATGACGGCAGCGGTGATGGCGACATCCATGAATTCGCGCAATTCTGCTCCTGCGTGACGCGAATCGCATTCACTTGTGCATGGAGTGCATGTCATCCATCCCCGCGCCGTGACCGCGCACGCGCAGGAAAACGTAGAACGAGTGCGGGTTTCCGTAGTACGGCTTGATCGCACGCGGGATCGAATAGCCGGTGACGTTTGCACCGACGGCGCCGGCGAGAGTGCCGGTCTTGATCACATCGCGGGAGTACCCGATCGTGAGCGCTTTGATGCGGAAGACGGAGTTGCCGATCGCGAGCGGCACGTTCTGTCCGGCGAACAGTTCGTCCTTGTCGACGGCCTCGGCGCGTCCGCTGATGTAGTTCGTCCCAGCAACCCGGAGCACCGACTCCGCGAGGAACGCGCTGCCGTCATGGCCTTCGCTCTTTTGGTTGTGGCCGAAGATGAGACTCGTGTTCCACCGCGTGTTGCTGTACGAAACGGAGGCCGTCGTTCGCTGAATGTCGCCACGCTCGGCCGCTTCGGGATGCTCGAGATGGCCGGTCGACAACTGCGCCGCCCAGTTTGGCGTAGGGTCGAACGTAACTCGCGCAGCCCATGAATCGATTTTGCCGGTGTCGATGTCCCAGCGTTTTTCATCCGGCTCGCGGCCGTGGAAGCCGCTGCCGGCATAACCGAACATGCCGCTTTGCGCGCCGATCGTGATCACGCTCCCGGCGATGTGCGTTGAGTCCTGCAGGTGATGGCTGAGCGCCGCCTGCGGGATTTCGGATGCCGAGGAGCGGTGCGGATAGGCGACGGGACCGAGCGCGGGATCGCCGAAGGGGGCAACGTAGATGTAGCCGATTGTGTGATCGGTCAGGGGATGTGCGTACTCGGCGGCCACCTCCATGAAGAAATCGTGCGGATGTTGCCCATCGATGATCGGACGGCCGCCGATGGTCTCGCCGGTCTGAAACAGTTCGGGATACTTTTTTCCGACCGTGAGCGGCTCGAGGCTGAGCATCGATCGCAGCAGGAGATGGCCGCCGCCGAGCTTGCGGTCCGCCATGCCCATGATCCAGTTCGTGGAGAAGAGTTTGTCGTCTCCGCGCGGTCCGGACTGGACGACCTGACTGACGATGGCGACTCCGTGCAGCATGAGCATCCAATCGCCGGACTGCGTCATCGCCATGTTCGTCGGCGCGGCCGCCGGGTTCATCCCCGTGCCGGACGCCTGACGCATGAGAAAGCCGGCGGTGGGATCGGTGGTCATCGTCATGTTCTCGTGCGATTGCGACATGGCAGGCAATGCGAACGTGAAAACCAAGAGCAGCATGCGTTTCATAGGGACTCCTCAGCGAAAAGCGCGGTGAGCGAGGAGAGGACGCACGGCGATCAAGCGCAAATGGCTTGTGCGCGCGTCGGAGGCGGGACGATCAAATGAGGAGTGTGGCGATGAGCAGGTGCAGACCGACGTCGCGATCGCATCGCACGGCACCGAGGGCGATGAAGTTTCGATAGGCGGTGATCGGGTTTCTCGCGACCGCTGACGTTGATGCGGTCATCGCGAGATGAAATCTCGGCAGCAACTCAGAGGTCATTCGCGGCGCCTGCTCCTGTTTCTTCGACGCCGGCACCTGCTGCTGCGGCGAGCCATGTTGCTCGCCGGTCATCACGCCGATGGCGACATGACAAAGCGGAATGGCTTTGTGAATGTAGGCGTGGAACGGCAGGACGCAACAACCGAACACCCACACCACCGATACGAGCAGCGGAACGGTCGCTCCAACGATCCAGGCGGCGGCGATGGCGGTGCGTCTCACGGTCGAGTGCGTAACCGCACGGCGACTCGAGGCGTTCCCGCATCCGGGAACGCCTCGAAGACGTGGTTTCCTCAGTCGCTAGAAACTCTTGTGAATGCCAGCGAGATAGTTCGCTTTCGACGTGAGCTGCAAGCCGTTGACGTGCTGATAAACAGGTAACTGCACGAATGCATAGACCGACATCTTCGCTCCGACGAGGAGGCGCAGCCCGGGACTGAGGTAGAGGTAGCGCCCGCCGGTCAGGTCGCGATTTTCGTCGGTTTGACCGACGTCATCCTTGCTCGACATCCGGCCATTGATCTGCCCCAGGAGATGGACCGTGTTCGTGAGCGGGTATTCGGTTCCCGCGTTCAGCTGGATTTCGTGGCCGCGGCGGTAATCGTGCGTTCCGCGTCCGTTCCAACGTCCGTTCAGCGCGATGAAGAGCGGAATGAGCGTCGTATGTCCCATCTCGCCTTGCAGGGCAGTGTCGCGGAGAACGCCCGACTGGTAGGTGATGCCGAGCAATGCGTCGGTCGAGCCGGTGCCCGGCGCGATGGTCACTTCTGCGTCCTCGCCGGTGCTGCCGGTCTCGCGCTTCGAGCCGGTGGGAAGTTTCACTCCGCCGGTGAGCCAGAGCGAGGAATGCTCAAGCGAGTTCGACGCGAAGAGGCGAAGGCGGCCTTGCACCGCGACGTCGCCGGCGTCCGCGAAGTTCCAGCGTTCGATTTGCGCATTTTCCTCGTCGAAGTGCTCGTGCGATCGCGAGACGTACGGCAACGTCACCGCCATCTGAAAACGTTCGCTCAACGAATAGTTCAGTTGGAGCGCGGTCAGGCGGTTGATGGTGCGGATCTCATCGTGATCTGACGCGATCGCGCCAACCTGCGCGCGGCGGCTTCCGATCCGCGGTTGATCCTGGTCGATGTATTGGAAGGAGAGATCGAGCGAGAATTTTCCATCGCCGAACTGCAAGGCATGAAGATCGATCGGGCAGGACGACGATCCACAACTCGCACTGACATTTTGGGACGTGAACAAAAACAACAGAAGCAACGCACCTGCGGCGTGTCGCATGACAAGACCTCCTCGGACAAGAACGGAATGACGGCGCGGGCAGGTCAGCCGAGCCGGGGAGGAGGCGTGGCAGGAAAGACGACGACGGACGGGAGGAGGATCGTCTTCGTCTCGAAAACATGATCCCGATAGGAAGCGCTGGCGATTGAAACCGCCGTTGCGAGAATTGCGCGATGCGGTGCCGTCACCGCGGATACCGCGGCGCGGTCGCCGCTGCAGGTGTTGAATCCGAACGCGGCATGCTTCTGGTGCATCGGACAGGTCGCCTCGCTCTTGCAACAGGCCGGACCGGCCGGCGTCGCGCTTCGTCCGCAGGACGGCATCGTGCCGAGAATCGCGCCAGCCGCGAGTATCGCGCAAAGGAGAAGAGCGTTGAGGCGATGCAACAACATGCGTCGCGCATTGTAATGTAGTGATCGCGTTGCTCTCCGCGTCTCCGCGTGATCAAAAAAGCGAATGCGCACGCGACTGTTGCTCAGCGAGCATGTCCAGAAATCGAGTGCGCGATATCTCGCGCGCTCCCAGGGCGGCCATGTGTGGCGTGGTGACCTGGCAGTCGATCCAGGTCGCGCCGCGTTCGCGGAGATGTCCGATGAGAAAGAGCAGCGCGAGTTTCGAGGCGTCCGGAGCGCGATGGAACATCGATTCGCCGGTGAAGACGCCGCCGGAATCGACGCCGTACAAGCCGCCCGCGAGTTCGCCGTCACGCCACACTTCGACGCTGTGCGCGTCGCCGGCGCGATGCAGCTTCGTGTATGCGGCGATGATGTCGGGTCCGATCCAGGTTCCGACCTCGTCGCCGCGCGGCGAATCGGCGCACGATGCGATGACCTTCTCGAATGCGCGGTCGATCGAGTAGGTAAAGCCGCTGCGCTTCTCCGATTTCCGCAACGAACGTCCGACATGCAACTCGTCGAACAGGATCACCGTCCGCCGCCGCGGCGAAAACCAGGGCAGCGTCAACTCCTCGTGCGGCCACGGAAAAATTCCGTGGCGATACGCGTCGCGCAACGTCTCCACGCGGAGGTCGTCGCCGATGGCAACGACGTCGCCGCGCACGTAGCGAGGATCGGGGAAACGCGATTTCACGGTAGTGTCGTAGCGAAGGCAGCGCGAGGAATCTGGTTCGCGCAGGAGCCGTCGAGATACTCGAACGAACCGGCATCGAAGAACGCGATTTCCAGATCGCGCGCGCAGTTGCTCGGTTCGACGTGCGCGTTGTTGCTGAGGACGATCGTCCGCGCGCGTTTCAACTGCGACTGCAGCAACATGGCCCAGATCGGCGGCGTGACGGGATCGCGATCGCCGGTCACGATCAGCACCGGAACGTCGACCGCCGGAATCGATACCCGAGGCGCGCGTCCTGGCGCCCACGCCTTGCAGGCCGCGATCTGCCGCCGGACGCGGTAGTCGCCAGGGAACGTGTTGGCGCTCGCCGCGCGAATCGCTGCATCGCCGATCCAGCGAATGTCGCCGGAGCAGGAGATGGAAAGGAACGCGCCGATATCGTCGTACCAGCCGTCGCGGTAGCGCAGCCAATAGTGCCCAATCCAGCTCCAGTCGCCGGCGGCCGCGCGGTGGATCATCAGCGGGATGAGCCTCTGCCTCTCCGCCGAGTACATCTGCGAGCGCAGGAACTCGCCGAACTCGCCACGGCTCATCGTGACGTGGTATTCGCCGGCGCCGAATCGCGCCGGCGTGGCATCGAGTGCGGTGAGCGCTCGCAGCAAATCGAGGTCGACGTCGGGGAATGCAGCCGCACACGCCGCCTCGGCCTTGCAATCGGCGACGATCCGCCCGAGCGCCAACTCCGCGTCGCGGCCGGCGTACAGCGGCATCAGATTGTCGGGTGGCAACGGTCCTTCGAGCAGCAGTGTGTGGACGGAATCGGGATGCCGTTCGAGAAACGTCAGCGCGGAGCGTGTGCCGTACGACATGCCGACGATGTCGATCGCGCCATACCCCAGGGCGCGGCGAAGGGCATCGACGTCATCAGTGAATTCGGCGGTGCCGTACGCTGTCAGATCGTTGTGCTTCTCGATTTCCTGGCGGCAATCGCGGATGAACGGGAGCGGGAAGAGATCGCCTTCGATCAACGTGCGAGCATGCTTCGTTTGCGCGGCAGGACATCGCAGCGGCGCGGAGCCGCCGGTGCCGCGCTGATCGACGAGCACGACGTCGTGCCGGCGCAATTCCGCGCCGAAGATCCTGACCTCATCCTCGGCACCCGGCGTCGTGGCCATCCCAGGCCCGCCGCTGAAGGGAAAGATCGCTGCATCGTTGTGCTCCTGCGCGGCCAACACGATCACTTTGAGCGCCAGCATGCGCGGGGAGCGCGGCGATTCGCGAACGTCAAACGTGCCGCAGCGCGCGGGCGCGCCGGCGATCTTGCACGGTGTGAGGTGGAGGGAAGCCGCGACCGAGGCGGCGGCGAAAAGCGCGATCACAGCGCCAACGTTAACGCATCTCCACTCGCGTCGACGACCACGTTCCCGCCGTCCTGCAGTTTGCCGAAGAGGATGGCGTCGACGAGCGGTTCCTTGATCTTCGAATGGATCAAGCGGGCCATCGGGCGCGCTCCGAAGGCGCGGTCATAGCCGTTCTTCGCGAGCCAGGCACGGGCGGGCTCGGTCAATTCGAGCGTGACGTTTTTTGCGCGGAGCTGCACGCGCAGTTCGTCGATGAACTTGTCGACCACGCGTTCCGTCGTTTGGAAGGAGAGCGGCTCGAAGGCGATCCAGGCATCGAGGCGGTTGCGGAACTCGGGCGTGAACGTCCGCTCGATCGCGCCGCGGCCTTTGCCTTTTTCGCCGCTGTTGTTGCCGAAGCCCATCGAGGCGTCGCTCATCTCGCGCGCACCGGCGTTCGTGGTCATGATCAGGATCACGTTGCGGAAATCGGCCTTCTTGCCATTGTTGTCGGTGAGCGTGGCGTGATCCATGACCTGCAGCAGGATCGAGAAGAGATTCGGATGCGCCTTCTCGATCTCATCGAGCACCAGCACCGCGTAGGGCGTTTTCGTGATGGCGTCGGTAAGCAGCCCGCCCTGATCGAAGCCGACGTAGCCGGGCGGCGCGCCGATGAGACGCGAGACGGTGTGCGGCTCCATGTACTCCGACATATCGAAGCGGATGAATTCGATGCCGAGGGAAATCGCGAGTTGGCGCGCCAGCTCGGTTTTGCCGACGCCGGTCGGGCCGGAGAAGAGGAACGAGCCGACCGGTTTCTCAGGAGCGCCGAGGCCGGAGCGCGAAATCTTGATCGCGTTTACGACCTGATCGACGGCGTGATCCTGGCCATAGATGGCGCGCTTGAGATCGGCGTCGAGCCCTTGCAGCCGTTCCTTTTCGGAGATGGCGACGGTGCGCGGTGGAATCTTGGCCATGCGCGCGACGACGTACTCGACATCGTCGATGCCGATGACCGAGGGAGCGGTCATTTCCGCGGTACGGACGATGCGGGCGCGCGAGCCGGCTTCGTCGAGCACGTCGATCGCTTTGTCCGGGAGATGGCGGTCGTGCATGTACTTCGCGGAAAGCTCCGCCGCGAGTTTCAGCGCGTCGTCGGTGAACGACACGTTGTGATGCTTCTCGTAGTACGACTTGAGGCCCTTCAGAATCTCGATCGTTTCGTCGACGCTCGGCTCGCCGATTTCGATTTTCTGGAAACGGCGGGCCAGGGCGCGGTCGCGTTCGAACGATGACTTGTACTCGGCGTACGTCGTCGATCCGATGCAGCGCAGCTTTCCGGAGGCGATGGCCGGTTTCAGAATGTTGGAGGCGTCCATCGTGCCGCCGCTGACGGCGCCGGCGCCGACGATGGTGTGGATCTCGTCGATGAAGAGGATCGCATCGGGTTTGGCCAGCAGCGCGCTGACGACGGCTTTCAGACGCTGCTCGAATTCGCCGCGATACTTCGTACCCGCCAGGACGGCGCCCATGTCGAGCGACCAGACCACGGCGTCCTTGAGCACTGCCGGAACTTCATTCTTCGTAATCTTCAGCGCCAGCCCCTCGGCGATGGCAGTCTTGCCGACGCCCGGCTCGCCGACGAAGAGCGGATTGTTCTTGCGGCGCCGGCAGAGGATCTGGACCGTCCGTTCCAGCTCCGGCGCGCGGCCGATGAGCGGATCGATGTCGCCCTTTTCTGCGCGCTCGTTGAGGTTGACCGCGAAGAGCTTGAGCGGATCGCCGGTCTGTTCGGCGGCGCCTTCTCCATCGCCGACGAACGCGGGATTCGGCGCCGGCGTGTCTTTGCTGATGCCGTGCGAGAGGTACTGCAGCACATCGAGCTTGTTCACGCCCTGGCTGCGAAGGAGATAGACAGCCTGCGAACGTTCGGCCTGATAAATCGCGGCGAGCATCTGCCCGGTGTCCACTTCCTTCTGCCCCGACGATTGCGCGTGAAGCTGTGCGTACTGGACGATACGCTGCAGCATCGCGGTCAGCACCGGCTGCACTTCGGCATCGTCCGCGAGCTGTTCGAGCGTACGGTTCATGAAGTCGTCGAGCTGTTTACGGAGGATGTCGACGTCGCCGCCGCACGCGCTGATGCATTCGCGTACGTCGCGGTCGTGGAGCAGCGCGTAGAGTAGATGTTCGAGCGTCACGTATTCGTGGCGCCGCTTCAGCGCTTCATTGAGAGCGAATTCGAAGGACTTCTGCAACTGGCGGGCGATCATGATTTGCTGGGTGTAGAACCGCGGCTGAGGCGGGCGGATTTCGTCATGCCGGCTCCATCGTGGCGAGGAGCGGAAACTCCTGCTCGCGGGCCAGCGCGATGGTCTTTTCGACCTTCATCTCCGCCACTTCGAACGTGTAGATGCCGGCCACACCGATGCCCTGCAGATGGACGTTCAGCATGACTTGGATGGCCTGTTCCTCCGGCATGTTGAAGACCGAGGCGAGCACCCACACGACGAACTCCATGGTGGTGTAATCGTCGTTGTGCAGCAACACCTTGAAAAGCGACGGCTCCTCGGTTTTTTCCTCGCTCTCGGCAACAGGCGCCTCGTCGAGCTCTGCGGATGGGAGCATGAGAGATGTTAATCCGCAGAGGACGCGGATGGGACGGAGATGAGGCCGGGCTCAATTTCGATCGGCTCCGGGCCTCGCCGGAAGAGTCGCGCAGTTTTCTCGCCGAGGAGTGTGATCACGTTGTCTTCGACTCGGATGATCGAGCCTTCGCGCAGTCCGACTACGGGACCTTCGTTCTCCTCGAGGTATTCGCGAATCCGTTCCTCGCGCGTTTCGCCGCGGTGCGTCGAGTGCGGATCGGGATCGAGGTAGTGCGGATTGATCTGAAAGTCGATGAGGCCGAGCGCGGCGAACGATGGCGGCTCGACGATCGGCATGTCGTTCGTGGTCTGCATCGTCGGCGCGGCGATCACCGTTCCTGCGCTGGAGCCGAGGTAGGGGAGGCCAGCGCGGACGCGATCGCGGATCGCGTTGAGGAGATCGCGGTCGTAGAGAGTTTTCAGAAGCCGGAAGGTATTGCCGCCGCCGACGAAGATCGCATCCGCGTGATCGAGATCATCGATAGAGATCACGTCGAGCTCCATCCGCGAAAGACGCTCGCGGACTTTCGCCGTGTACGCGTCGTGATCATGCGCGGCGAACGGGACGAAGGCTACGCGCCGCGCATCGCCGAGGAATGCGCGCATGGCCGGTGCGGGATGATCGAGGTAGCCGTGGCCGTGGACATTCGAGGAAGAGATCAGAAGAAGGCGCATGTTGTGCGGAGTCTATGATCGCCGCCCTCCTTTTTGCTGCCGTGACGATGACGAAGCCTCTTCCGCCGCCCGATCTGAAAACGCCGCCCGCCGACGCGCAGACGAGCGCCGATGGCTTGGTGTCGAAGGTGCTCGAAGCCGGATCGGTGGGCGAGCATCCGGGC
>JBAVBF010000093.1:0-9068 GCA_049586115.1 Thermoanaerobaculia bacterium
GTACGGAGGTGATCGTGGCTAGCCGCCAGACCTTCTACGGATCGACGGAGACGGTGATCCGCGATGCCGCCGGAAACGTGATTACGTTCGCGCAGTTTGCGGCGGCATGAGCACTCGGCTCTTCGCCGCTGCCGCGCTGATCGTCGGGCTCGCGTACGTTTTCATCACGCCGCCGTTCGCCGTTCCTGACGAGGACAACCACTTCTGGCGCGCGCTGGCCGTTGGCCGCGGTCACCTTGTGGCCAAAAGAGGCCTCGATAGCATCCCCATGCCTAAGTCCATTGAGACGTTCACGTGGGTAATCGAGCGAACGTCTCCGGAGCAGAATCTTTCCGCGAAACTGAGGACGGTGGCCGCGATTCGGTACGATGGCCGGACAGGCCGTCCCATACGCTTCGCCGCGTGGTATTCGCCGTTCCCGTATGCAGCGACGGCTCTGGTGGCGGCATTGCCGCTGCGTCCGGCGATCGTGTTTTACGGAGGCCGGATCGCAAACTTGCTGGCCGCGGTGCTGCTGATCGCTTTGGCCATTCGCATCGCGCCGCAGTACGGATCGATCTTCGCGGCAGCGGCGCTGCTGCCGATGTCGCTTTACGAATTGGCGTCACTGTCGGCTGACGCGATCACAATCGCTCTGGCCTGGCTCTTCACGGCGCTATTGCTGGCGCCGCCGCGGCGGGCGTCGCTGATTGCGCTCGTGGGATTTGCGTCGGGCCTCTGCAAGCCCGCGTACTTTCTCATTGTGCTGCTGGTGTTCGTTACGCCGCTCCGCTGGCGGCAGCGAATCATCATTCTCGGCGCGACGGCGATCGGAACACTATTCGCGATTGCGGCAGCGCAGCGCGGCGCGTACAACGCGCGTCCCGGCTTGCCGGTCGATGCCGGAGCGCAACTGCGCTGCATCGCGTCCGATCCGATTCACTTCGTGCGCGTGATACTGCACGACGTCGTGACGAACGGCCGCTTCTACATCGAAGAGATGATCGGCCGCTTCGCTGCGAACGAGTTGAAGCTCTCGCCAATCGTCATCACCGTCGAGATCCTCCTGCTGCTCGGTGTCGCGACGACGTGCGGCGCGGCGTTGCGGGCGCGCGTCCGCCTCACCGCGCTGGGAATCGTCGTGTTGACCATCGCCGGCATCCTGCTGTCGCAATACCTGATCTGGTCCGTCGTCTGCGGCGATGCGTTGGAAGGCGTGCAAGGGCGTTACTTCCTCGAAATCCTGCCGCTGTTCCTCGCTGCCATCGCGCTTCCGCGCGTGCGCCTGCGAATGCATCCGGCAATCGTCATCGGCCTGGCGATGGCCTGCAACGCGATGGCGCTCCTGACGATTGTTCGCCGTTACTGGTGAGCCTTGGATATTCTCTTTACTTCGACCACAACCCGCGCCCCCAGGAAACAGAACGGGCGAGCCTTGCGGCTCGCCCGTTCGTAATTCGTTGTGATTGAAACTTAGTACATTCCGCCCATGCCGCCGCCCATACCGCCGGCGCCGCCGCCGGGCTGCGGCTTCTCGTCTTCCTTGATCTCGGAGATGAGTGCCTCGGTGGTGAGCATCAGACCGGCGATCGAGCTGGCATTCTGGAGCGCCTGCTTCGTGACCTTGGCCGGATCGATGATGCCGGCGTCGATCATGTCGACGACTTTGTCTTCGCGGGCGTCGTAGCCCCAGTTGCCGCCCTTGAGCTTGATCTCATTCAACAGCACGGCGGCTTCTTTGCCGGCGTTGAAGACGATCTGGCGGAACGGCTCTTCGAGTGCGCGGCGGATGACGTTGACGCCAACCTTCACGTCGCCCTCGGCCTTGACGGCTTCGACAGCAGCGATGGCGCGCAGCAGCGCGACGCCGCCGCCCGGGACGATGCCTTCTTCGACGGCAGCCTTCGTGGCGTGCATCGCATCTTCGACGCGAGCCTTCTTTTCCTTCATCTCGGTCTCGGTCGCGGCGCCGACTTTGATGACGGCAACGCCGCCGACGAGCTTGGCCAGGCGCTCCTGGAGCTTCTCGCGGTCGTAGTCCGAGGTCGTGTCGTCGATCAGGCTGCGAATCTGCTTCACGCGGCCGGCGATCGCTTCCTTGTGACCCTTGTCGTCCGTGTCGGTAACGAGCGTGGTGTTGTCCTTATCGATCGTGACGCGCTTCGCGTCGCCGAGGTCTTCCCACTTCACGTTCTCGAGCTTCACGCCGATGTCCTCGGAGATCAGCTTGCCGCCGGTGAGGATGGCGATGTCTTCGAGCATGGCCTTGCGGCGATCGCCGAAGCCAGGCGCCTTGACAGCAGCGACGTTGAGCGTGCCGCGCAGTTTGTTGACGACGAGCGTGGCCAGAGCCTCGCCTTCGACGTCTTCCGCGATGATGAGAAGCGGCTTGCCCTGACGAGCGGTCTGCTCGAGGATCGGGAGCAGGTCCTTCATCGAGGAAACCTTCTTCTCGTAGATCAGGATCTTGGCGTTTTCGAGGACCGACTCCATGCGCTCCGGGTCGGTGACGAAGTACGGCGAGAGATAGCCGCGATCGAACTGCATGCCCTCGACGACTTCGAGGACGGTGTCGAGGCCGCGCGCTTCTTCGACGGTGATGACGCCGTCTTTGCCGACCTTCTCCATCGCCTGGGCGATGATGGTGCCGATCTCGTCGTCGCTGTTCGCGGAGATCGTTCCGATGTGGGCGATGTCCTTGCCCTCGACCGGCTTCGCCAGCTTGTCGATCGAATCGACGGCGGCTTTGACGGCCATCTCGATGCCGCGCTTGACGTCCATCGGGTTCGCACCGGCGGTGACGTTCTTGATGCCTTCGCGGTAGATCGCCTGCGCCAGGACCGTGGCGGTGGTGGTGCCGTCGCCGGCGGTATCGGACGTCTTCGACGCGACTTCGCGAACCATCTGCGCGCCGGCGTTTTCGATCTCATCCTTCAGCTCGATCTCCTTGGCGACGGTGACGCCGTCCTTGGTGATCGTGGGCGAACCGAACTTCTTCTCGATGACGACGTTGCGGCCGCGGGGGCCGAGGGTCACCTTGACCGCGTCGGCGAGCTTGTTGACGCCGCGAAGAATGGCCTGACGGGCATCTTCACTGTACGTAATACGCTTTGCCATTGGTTTTTCTCCTTAGTTGATGATGCTTACTCGACCACTGCGAGGACTTCGTCTTCGCGGAGGATGGTGTACTCGACGTCATCGATCTTGATGTCGGTGCCGGAGTACTTGCCGATAAGGACCGTGTCGCCGGCCTTGACGTCGAGCTTCATGCGCTTGCCGTCTTCGGCGAATTTACCCTCGCCGACCGCGATCACTTCCGCCTGCTGCGGCTTCTCTTTGGCAGTGTCCGGGATGATGATGCCGCCGCGCATCTGCTCCCCTGTTTCCTTGCGCGTAACGACGATTCGGTCATACAACGGACGAAGTTTCATAGCCATCTGTGACTCTCCTTTCACCCAATTCGTGGATTGCTTCGCGGCAGAACGCCGCGAGATTCATTGCTGATTCGAGAGGTGAGTGTTTAGCACTCACGCTGCACGAGTGCTAACAGTATGCGGCGAACATTATTCTGTCAAGCGCACGCGATTCGCGCGGCGTTCAATGGCGCGCGGCGCGGTGGCGGGGCGGGACTTGGCTGTCGTCGTTGACGATGGTGCAGATCGCGGGCGAGGTCGAGAAGGTGGCGTTGTCGGCGCCGGTGATGACGACTTTGAACGTCTCGTCAGGTTCGAAGACGGCGTCACCGAGGATCGAGATCGTGAACGTTTTCGCGGTTTCGCCGGGCTGGAACGTTAGCTCTCCACTGGCCGCAACGTAGTCGGAGCCGGCGGTGGCGGTGCCGTCCTGCGTCTGGAAACGGACGCGCGTCAACGTCGCCGAGGAAATGCTCAACCGTGCGGTGAATGTGGCCGAGCTCAGTCCGGCGTTCCCTTCGTTGATGCTGACGTTGTCGATAGTCGCGGCGGGAATCGGAGGTCCGCCGTGGTCGTCGTCGATGATTGTGCCGGTTGCGGTGCCGCGTTCGATCGCGGCGTTTACCGGGTTCGAAAGCTGGACGAAGAACGTCTCATCGGTTTCCGCGAGCGTGTCGCCGATGATTGGAATGTTGAAGGTCTTCAGCGTCTCCCCTGCGCCGAAGGTGACGGTGCCTTGCGTGGCGACGAAGTCGAAGCCGGAGTTCGCGGTGATGCCTGTGACCTGATAGTCGACCGTGGCGGTGACGATCGCGTTCGCGGGCTGCAGATGAACGGTGAAGACTGCCGGCGTGGTTCCGGCGTTTCCTTCGACGGCGCTAGCGTCATCGACGGTCAGCCTTGCGGAGGAAGGGAACGTCGAGGTGTTGTTGTCGGTCCTCGGATCGGTTGTCGTACTCGACACCATGGCGGTGTTCGTTACCTGCGCCGTGGTGTTGAGCGTGAGCTCGAAAACGGCGGTGATGGCCTTTCCTTCGACGCCGGGGAAAACGCCGATCGTGCAGGAGATCGTTCCGCTCGCGCCGGCCGCGGGCGTGCTGCACGCGAACTGCGGACCGGACGTCTGCGTAAATGCCGCGAAGGTGCCGCCGGATGGAATGGCGTCGGTGAGCGTCACGCCGGCGGCGTCGTTGGGGCCGGAGTTGGAGACGGTGACGACGAATGTGTCTGCGCCGCCGGATGTCGCCACCGCCATGTCCGCCGATGCTGCTTGCGACGTCGCGGTCGTCGTGCGGCTGGCGCTGTTGTTCGCCGAGATGGGATCGGTCTCGTCGGCGGCGATCGTGGCCGTGTTCGTGAGGATCGTCCCGGCGCTGACGCCGTTGTTGATGCGGAACGTGAAGACGAAGGTGGGCTGATCGCTTGCGGAACGTAGATCCAGACTCGACGCTGTGCAGGTGATCGTTCCGCTCGCCCCGACCGCCGGCGTAACGCAGGGAAATGCGCCGATGGGATCGGAAACCGTGGCCGAGACGAATGTGGCGTTGGCGTGGACGTTTTCGGTGAACTGCACGTGATGCGCGGTCGATGGTCCTTTGTTGGAGATGGCGACCTGGAAGCTGAACGTCGAGCCGGATGCGGCGCCGGTCGAGCCGAGCATCGAGTCGATGGAGAGATCGGCGGATGCCGAGGAGATCGCGTCGATGCCGGTGATGGCTGTGCTCGAGTTGTTGGACGTGTCGGGATCAGATGTCGCGGATGTAATCGTGGCCGTGTTGCTGATCTGGCCCGAGGGAGCGCTCGGCGACGTTTTCACGGAGATCGTGAACGTCGTCTCGGATTCGTCCTCGAAGGCTGCAGTGGTGCAACTCACCGTGCCGCCCGAGCCGACAGCCGGCGTCGTGCACGAAAAGAGTGTCGTCGATGCATTCAGCGCGAGGAAGGTCGTGCCGGCTGGCAGCGTGTCGGTAACGGTCACGCTATTCGCGGTTGAGGGACCGCTGTTGAAGACGAAGACCGAGTAGTCGATCTTGTCGCCCGCGGATACCGACTCGGGGGCGCTCTTCGACACGAGGAGGTCCGCGGTCTGCGCGCTCGCGCCGGCCGCGAAAAGTGCCACGAACGCAAAAAGAATGCTGTGGCTACGGCGCATGGCGCGTAACTTTATGTTGCCGGTTCGGGCTTGACTGTACCGAACATCACACCGGCCGGTTCCTCGGCGACCGGCTGGAGCGCCGCGAATTCGTCCCCGATCGCGTCGGTATCCGGCCCGCCCGCGTGCGGCTTCTTCCGCAGCTTGTCCATGTAGACGTAGAAGACCGGCGTGACGAAGAGCGTCAGCGTCTGCGAGAAGAGCAGACCGCCGACGACGGCGAGGCCGAGCGGGCGGCGCGACTCGGCGCCTGCACCGAAGCCGAGAGCGATGGGGATGGTGCCCATCAGCGCGGCCATCGTGGTCATCATGATCGGCCGGAACCGGACCACGCACGCCTCGTAAATCGCCTCGGTGGCATCCTTGCCCGCCCGCTGCGCTTCGAGCGCGAAGTCAACCATCATGATGCCGTTCTTCTTGACCAGGCCGACCAGCATGATGATGCCGACAAACGCGTAAATCGAGAGGTCGACGTGGAAGAGGAGCAGCGTCAATAACGCGCCGAATCCTGCGAACGGAAGCGCGGAGAGAATCGTCAGCGGATGGATGAAGCTCTCATACAGGATGCCGAGCACCATGTAGATCACGCCGATGGCGATGGCGAGCAAGAGTCCGAGGCCTTGCAGCGACGATTGGAACGCTTGAGCGGTGCCCTGGAATGACGTGGAGACGCCGGAGGGCAGTGTCTGTTTGGCGGCTGCATCGATCTCGCTTACCGCCGCGCCGAGGGAAGTGCCCGGCTTGAGGTTGAACGAGAGCGTGACGGACGGCGCTTGTCCCGAGTGATTGACGGCCAGCGGGCCGACGGTCGGAATCATCTTCGCGACGGCATCGAGCGGGACGAGATCACCCGAGGATGAGCGGACGTAGAGCATCGACAACGCCGCCGGGTTTTTCATGAACTCGGGATCGAGCTCCATGATGACCTGGTAGGTGTTGTTCGGCGCGTAGATCTGCGACACCTGCCGCGTTGCGTACGACGAGTAGAGCGCGTCCTCGACCTGATTCGGCGTGAGGCCGAGCGTGGCGGCGCGGTCGCGGTCGATCTCGACGTTGACGGTCGGGTTGCGCAGGAAGAGATCCGTGTTCACGTCGACGAAACCGGGCAGCGTGCGCATCTTCGCCATCATTTTCTCGGATGCGTCATACAGCATGGCCGTGTCGGCAGATTGCAGCGTGTACTGATACTGCGAATTCGACTGACGGCCGCCGAGGCGGATGGGAGGCGGATTCTGGAGCGAGACGCGGTAGCCTGGAATCGCGTTCAGTTTCGGGCGGAGATCGTTCATCACGTCGTCGATCGACGCCTTACGCTGTCCTTTCGGGACCAGGCGCAGCGAGATGACGCTGCTGTTGCCGCCGCGGACGAACGAGAAGAACGCGGCCACGCGCGGATCTTTCGCAACGATGTCCATGGCCATCTTCTGATGGCGCATCAGTTCGGGGAACGATGTGCCCTGCGCGGCCTCGAGGCTGATGCGTACTTCGTTCTGGTCTTCGTTCGGGATGAAGCCTTTCGGCACGGCCATGAACAGCCACACCGTGGCCGCGAGGATGATCAGCGAGAAGATCAGCGTCAGCGCGCGCTGGTTGAGAGCGACACGAAGTCCGCGCTCGTAAAGCGAGAGCATGCCGTCGAAGATCTTTTCGGTCGCCTGATAGAGCTTGCCGTGTTTCTCGTCCTTGTGCGGACGGAGGAACTTCGCGCTGAGCAGCGGCGTGAGCGTGAGTGAGACGAATCCGGAGACAAGAATGGCCGCACCGATCGTGACCGCGAATTCGTGGAAGAGCCGGCCGAGGATGCCGCCCATGAAGAGGATGGGGATGAAGACGGCCGTCAGCGAGATCGTCATCGAGATGATCGTGAAGCTGATTTCTTTCGAGCCGTTCAGCGCCGCTTCCATCGGCTTCTCGCCCATCTCCATGTGCCGGACGATGTTCTCCAGCATGACGATGGCGTCGTCGACGACAAACCCGACCGACAGAGTGAGCGCCATCAGCGAGAGGTTGTCGAGCGAGTAGTCGAACATGTACATCACGGCGAACGTGCCGACGATCGACAGCGGCAGCGCGAGGCTCGGGATGATCGTGGCGGAGACGTTTCGCAGGAAGAGGAAGATGACCAGGATGACCAGGAAGAGCGTCAGCAGCAGCGTGAACTTGACGTCGTCGACCGAGGCGCGGATGGAGTCGGCGCGGTCGCGATGGATCTGCAGATCGACCGACGCGGGCAACTGAGTTCGGAACGCCGGCAGCAGCGCGCGAACGCGGTCGGAGACTTCGACGGCATTCGTTCCCGGCTGCTTCTGCACCGCGAGGATGAAGCCGGGTTTGCCGCGGAACCAGGCCATGGTCTGGTTGTTCTCGACATCGTCCATGACTTTGCCGAGGTCGCCGAGCCGCACGGGATGACCGTTCCGGTACGCGACGATGACCTTCGCGTAGTCGGCCGCTTTGAAAAGCTGGCCGTTCGCCTGAACGGTGTAATTCGTGTACGGACCGGTGAGGACGCCGGCGGGAAGGTTGACGTTGTTCGCGCGGATGGCGCTTGCGACTTCGTCGATGCCGACGCCGCGCGTGGCGAGCTGGCGCGGATCGAGCTGCGTGCGAACGGCGTACTTTTGCGCGCCGTAAACCTGCACCTGCGCGACGCCTTCGATCGCGGAGATGCGGAGCGCCATCATCGTCTCGGCGTACTCGTCGAGCTGGTACATCGGCATGTCGTCCGAGGTGATGGCGAGATACAGAACCGGCGTGTCGGCTGGATTGACCTTGTTGTACGACGGCGGCGCCGGCATGTTGGGCGGCAACTGACGCCCGGCGGCAGCGATGGCGGCCTGCACGTCCTGCGCGGCGTTGTCGAGATTGCGATTGAGCGCGAACTGGAGGGTGATGGACGTCGATCCGATCGACGACGACGACACCATCGAATCGAGTCCGGCGATGGTCGAGAACTGTCGCTCCAGCGGCGTCGCCACGGCCGAGGCCATCGTCTCCGGACTCGCGCCGGGCAGCGATGCATTGACGTTGATCGTCGGGAAGTCGACGTTCGGCAGATCGCTCACGGCCAGCTGGCGGTAGGCCATGATTCCGAACAGCACGATCGCCAGCATGACCAGCGTGGTCATGACGGGGCGGCGGATGAAGAGGGCGGCTATGTTCATAGGGTTTGCTCGGCGCCTTGCTGCAAGGTTTTACAGCGACTTCTTCACGTCCACTTTGCTTTTCGGAGTCAATCGGATCTGGCCGTCTGTGACCACGGTGTCGCCCGCGTTGACGCCGCGGCCGATGACGGCTTGCGTTTCGAGTTGCTGCACGACGGTGACGGGATGCATCTGCACGGCATTACCGTCGGTCACCACGTAAACGTACTGCCCCCTCTGCCCGTTTTGCACGGCCTGAAGCGGGACGACGATCGCGTTCGGACGATCGGACAGCGTCATCGCGACGTTCACGAATTCGCCGGGCCAGAGCACGCGGCCTTCATTCGCGAATGTTGCTTTCAACGTGATCGTGCCGGTGGT
>JBAVBF010000094.1:0-2361 GCA_049586115.1 Thermoanaerobaculia bacterium
GTCGATCTCCACGGCCTCGGCATGCTCGCGGCGATCGAAGAAATGATCCCGCTGATCCGCACGAACGAAGGCATCGACGTCGATCTCGCGCATCTGCCGCAGGACGATCCGCCGGTCTACAAAATGCTGAACGAGGCCGACACCGTCGGCATGTTCCAGGTGGAGAGTCGCGCGCAGATGGCGTCGCTGCCACGAAATGCTCCGGCGAAGTTTTACGACATCGTGGTGCAGGTGGCGATCATCCGTCCCGGTCCGATCGTCGGCGGCATGGTCAAACCGTTCTTCGATCGGCGGCAGGGAAAAGCGCCGCTCGAATATCCGCATCCGTGCCTCGAACCGATTCTCCGGCGAACCCTGGGCGTGCCGCTGTTTCAGGAGCAGCTGCTGCGCATCGCCATGGTCGCCGCCGATTTCACCGGCGGCGAAGCGGAGGAGCTGCGGCGCGCGATGGGATTCAAGCGGTCGATGGAGCGGATGGCGGAGATCGAGAAGCGGTTGCGCTCGGGGATGACGAAGAACAGCATCGACGGACCGGCGCAGGATCAGATCGTGAAATCGATCACGTCGTTCGCGCTGTACGGATTCCCCGAATCGCACGCGGCCAGCTTCGCGCTCATCGCGTACGCCAGCGCGTATCTGAAAGCGCACCATCCGGCTGCGTTCTACATCGCGCTGCTCAATGCGTGGCCGATGGGTTTCTACCATCCCGCGACGTTGATCAAGGATGCGGAGCGGCACGGCGTGATGGTGTTGCCGATCGACGTGAATCACTCCGGTTGGCACTGCCGCTGGGAACGCGGCGCCGTCCGCCTCGGCATGAAGTTCGTGAAGGGACTGCGCGCGATCGCGGCAAACGCAATCGAGGAATCCGCGCCGTTCGTTTCCGCCGACGATCTGGCGCGACGCGCAAATCTTCGCGGCGATCAGCTCACGAAACTCGCCTACGCCGGCGCACTCGCATCCCTCGGACTGCGACGCCGCGCGGCGTTATGGCAATCGGCGCAAGCGGCGAAACCGGCGGGCGAGTTGTTCGAAGGCAGTGCTCGCGATGGAGCATCTCCGCTCGATGAGATGTCCGCGGGCGAAGAAACGCTCGCCGATTACGCGGCGACCGACCTCACCGCCGGCCCTCACCTACTCACGCATTTCCGTGCGCAGCTCAAACGCGACGGGGTCTACACGGCGATGCAGCTGAAGAAACTGCCGAATGGAAAACGCGTCGCCACGGCTGGCGCGATCATCGTGCGGCAGCGGCCGGGGACGGCGAAGGGATTCGTCTTCCTCACGCTCGAAGACGAAACGGGGATTTCACAAGCGATCGTGAAGCCGGATCTGTTTCGCGAACATCGCGCGCTCATCGTCGGCTCGCCGGGATTGATCGTCGAAGGGATCCTGCAGAACGAAGACGGGCAGTGCTCGGTGCGCGCCGATAAATTCTGGACGCTGGACGGAATCGGCGAAATCGTCAGCCACGACTTTCATTGAAATCGCGGGCAGGCGTTTGCAGCCTGCCCGCGATCAATGATCGTTACGGAACGAGTTTCATCGTCGGATCGCCGAAGAGGATCCACGTCTTGCGCACATCGGGATCGGCGACGACGGACTTCGCGCGAAGCATGGCCTGACCGAGCGTCAGGTTCTCGCCGCTGCGGAAGATCTGACGGAACACCTCGCGCGACATGAGAGCCTGCTGATCGGGCTGCGTCAAACCGGACGATGCCCACACCGCCACGGCGCCGCCATTCGGAGCAGTCATCATCGCTTCGGCCAGACTGAGGCTGAAGATGTCGTGGAAGTAGCCGTTCAGACAGTTCATGAGCAGGACCACCGGCAAACGATTGCCGTTCGTCAGCGCGCTCGCGTCGGATGAGGCGAAGACGCTCTCACCCCAGATTTCCACCGAGGCGTGGCCGACGTACGTCGTCAGCAGGTTGCCGGAGTTCATCGCACTCACGATGTCGCCATGCGCGTTCGACGTCTTCGAGAAATCGATCGTCTGGCTGGTCGTGCCCGACGGGAGAAGTTTGACGAGCGATGCCGATACGGCGCCGAAGTCGTAGTCGGTGGTGACGTCGTTGACGAAGAGCGCGCTGCGCGTCCAGGCGCCGCTCGGTTTGCCGCGCGACGTGATCTTGCCGATCACGAGCGCCGCATCGGCCGGCGTGCGGACCGGAATGCGGCCGACCGGGATGTCGGCGATGCCGTCGTTGTTGAAATCGACGAACCAGTCGTCGGACGCCGTGCGCAGAAGCGCCGTGGGCACGAGCTTCGTCGGCACGTAGTCGAATGCGCCGATGCCGAGGTAGTTACGAGGATCGATGCTGGCGTCGCCGAGCAGCATGAATGCACCCGGAGCATGCT
>JBAVBF010000095.1:0-5857 GCA_049586115.1 Thermoanaerobaculia bacterium
TTCCTCGACCTGCTCGTGTCGCTCCTGACCTCGGGGCTCGACATCGAGGAGGCTTTTCGCAGGGCCGGAACGCGCGGCCTGCCCGCCGGTCACCCGCTCGCAAACGAAGTGCGGCTGGTCACGGACGAAATCGCGGCAGGCAAAGACCGCGGCGCGGCCTTCGCCGGACTCGCAGCACGAACGAAGATTCCAGATCTGCACGCTCTCGCGGCAGCGCTGGAGCTCGGCAGCCGGCTCGGCTTTCCGGTCGCCGAAATACTTTCCACACAGGCTGAAATCCAACGGGAAAAGAGGATCGAGCGAGGACGAAAACGGATCGATCGTGCCGTCATTCTCGCGCTATTTCCCGTGATGCTCTGCGGGCTACCTATCTTATTCATGGTAGTGGTTTTACCGGTGATTCTGGAGGTCCTCAAAACGGTCGATTTAGTAAAGTTTTTGTTCCGCTGATTTGACCAACCTCATGTGCAGTGCTACCGTCCGCGCGGGTTCCAATCCAAGGCAAGGTGCGGCAAGCCGTCCGGATCGTCCGGCCGGTACCCGACTCATCAATTCCTGAACCACGGCTACAAGGAGATTATGGATATGTCCCGGAGACCTAATTCCCGCCGGAAACAAGCCGGCTTCATCGTCACCATCGAGCTCCTCCTCCTCGCCACCATCTGCGTCATCGGTCTGATCGTCGGGATGACGAACGTTCGCGATTCGGTCCTGGCCGAGCTGAGCGACGTCTCCGAGTCGGTCGGTTCGCTCAACCAGGGTTACACCGTATCCTCGGTTTCGAATGCCGCCGGGACTGCTGCGACAGCCGGAAGCGCGTTTTCGGACGCAAAAGACACGAACGGCCTTCTGCCGATCGACACTGGCGTCGGTAATTCGGTCTCCGAGCTCACGTTTGCACCGGCACCGCCGGCACTCAGCGAGACGATTGCCCCTGCCCTTGCTATTCCATAACCTGATCGTGTGACGCCGGTGGGCTCGCCGCCGGCGTCACGCTCTTCGTGTGAGTTGCAGAGAGGGTGGGGATGCGGGACGGCAAGCCGGCAACTCCGAAGTTCCATGGCTTTCCACGCCGCCGCGACGCGGGCAGCGTTCGTACACCCTCAGACGCCGTAAGCCGGAAGGGGTCCTGAGTGCAGAACTATCGCGGTCGCGGACGAATCTCCATCCCATATCTGCTCACCATCGGCATCGCCGTGCTGCTGACGGTGGTGCTCGCAGCCCGTCAGGTCACGCGGAGCACTTCGGTCCGCATCGTTGCGGCGCGCGGTGCCATGCGGACCGGAGAGAAAATCGACGCCTCCCGGCTCGGCTTTGCGACCGTACCGAAAAGTTCTGTGCCGGCCGGCGCAATCCTCGATCCCGCCGCGATCATCGGCCGCGTTCTCCAGCGGCCGGTCACGGAAGGAAAGCCGATCACATCCACGGACTTTGTCCCGTCCGGTCCGGTGATGTGGCTCGCCGATGCTCCTCCCGCCGGACGCGTGGTGATCACGGTCTCGGTACCGGGAACGCTCCTCCCCGTCCAGCAACTGCGCGCCGGCGATCAGATGGAAGTGCTGGCCGTAACGACCCAGGGACACTCCCACGTCGTCGCGCGCGACGCCTATCTCCTCGGCTCGATCATGGGCAAGCAAACGGCGGCGCGCAACAACACACTCGAAAGCCTCACCGGCCATGGCGAGCAGCGCGCGACCGTTTCGGTCGTCGGACTCGTGCTTGCCGTGCGCCCGCAGGACGCTTCCCCGATCGCCTCGGCGCAGGGAGTCGGCGAGCGGCTGACGTTCGTGCTCCATGGCAGCCGCGAGATTCTCAGCGGACGTCTGCTCGACGTTGCGCCCGCCTCGCACACGGCGCATGCGAGCGCGCCCGGAAAACCAGATCAGGTCGAATTGATCAGCGGTTCGAAGCGCGAAAAGGTGAACCTCAATTGATGCGCAGGACCTTGCTGTTCGCGATCCTCTTTGCGGCCGCTCCCCTTCTCGCAAAGGATCGAAAAGCGGCAGCCGCGCCACCGCCGCAGAAGCCGGTGGAAGTAGCGCAGCCGATTCAGAACGCGGAAACCATCCGCGTGCGGGTCGGCAGCGGCAACGTGCTTACCTTCCCCGCCCGCGTCGTTCGCGTTGCGGTCGGCGACGAGAAGGTCGTTGCACTTCACGTCGTCGAAGCAAAACAGGTTCTCCTGCAGGGATTGATGCCCGGCCGCTCCACCGTCTTCGCATGGCTCGCGGATGGCCGCCGTCTTCGCTACGACCTCGTCGTCTCGCCGCGCGTGGAAGCGCTCGAGACCGCGCTGCACAATCTCGATCCGCGCATCATCCTCGACGCCAGCGCCGACAGCTCCACGCTCATCCTCAGTGGCAAAGTGGACAGCGAGCGCACTGCCATCGAAGCGCGCCAGCTCGCCGACAACATGCTCGGCGCAGGGACTACCGGCGTCGCATCGCGCGTGGTCAGCCTGCTGCAGTTTCCCGGATCGAATGACGCCGACCTGCGCCTGACCTCGGCGCTTGCCGCGGTCGATCCGCGCATTCATCTTCGGCGCATCCAGGTCGGTGCAAAAGTCAGCAACGCCGCCGATGCCGTCGTCCTGGAAGGTCAGGTCAAGGACATCTCGTCACTCGTCCGCGCCATCACGCTGGCCGAGCTACAACTCGGCGGTGTCGGCGGAAAAATCGAGCCGCTGTCGGGCGACACCATTCCGACGACGCGAAACCGCAACTTCAGCGGTGCCGGAGGTCTGCAGCGCCTGCAGGGAAATGACGCGCCACCCTCCGGCCTGGCTGCCTACGTCGCGCGCGGTCTGATCCTCAAATCGGCCTCGGGGCGCGTGCTCTCGTTCCTCGAAGTCGATGAGCTGCCGCAGATCATGGTTTCGATCCGCGTCCTTCAGGTCGACCGTGGCCGCGCGAAACGCCTTGGGATCGACTATCGCCTCGACGGCTCCGGCTTCTCCGCCGGCAGCTTTCATCAACCGGGACGAACGTCGCTTCCCGCGCCGGCGCCCACTTCGGGCGTTCAGAGTATTGCCGGCATCACCGGCGGCAACATCGTCGCCAGTTTCGTCGACAAGACCCTGGCGGTGATCGCCGCAATCGATTTCCTGCAGGACAAGGATGTAGCTCGCTCCGTCGCCGAGCCAAACATCACAACGCTTTCGGGAGAATCGGCCTCGGTGCTCGTCGGCGGCGAAGTCCCCATCCCGACGACCACCGTCGGCAACACCGCGGCCGTGCAAGGCTTCTTGTTTCAGGACTTCGGCGTTCGCCTCGACATTCGTCCAACCCTCGCGCCGAGCGGGCTCGTGGCGATGGAAATCTCGCCGAGCATCATCCGTCCCAGCGCCGATCTGGCCGTCTCGGGCGTTCCGGGCTTCCAGGTGCAGTCGGTCCAGACCACCGCCAAGGTCGCTCCGGGACAGACGCTCGTCCTGGGAGGCCTGATCTCATTCGAAGACGAGATCCAGAAACGCGGCGTTCCCGGGCTTTCCGAGATCCCGCTCATGAAGCATCTCTTCAGTTGGGAGGGGCGGACGCTTCAGGAGCAGGAAATCCTCTTCGTCATCACCCCGCGCGTGCTCACCGAGGGGCCGGAGCAGGTCGCGGACGCGATTCAGTGGCGCGATGTGGAACCGCTCGCACCCGGCACCGTCGTCGAACTTCCGCCTGCCGATTTCGAAACGAGCGCGAATCCCCGGAAGGCGACCGTCGGCAAGAACGGCCTGCCGCCATCGTTCTCGACGTCGATTCTGAAGCCGGCGCCTGCGCCCGTGAGCGCGGATGTACCGCCGCCCGCGTCGATCAATCCGGTTCCGCTGCCGGTCAAGGAAGCTGCCGTGACGAAAGAGGCGGAGCCGGCACAACTACTCCCGGTCAAACCCGCAGATCCCAAGCCATTGCCGGTCGCCGTCGCTGCACCGGCTCCTTCGCCCCCGACGCAACCGGCGAAAGCTCCTCCGAAAGCAGGAGCGCCGCTCGCCTCGGTGAAAATCAATCCCGAGGTTCAGGCATCGCTCACACGCGACTACCAGATACAGGTTGTCGTCTTTCCGCACGACGGCGATTCCTGGATGCGTTTGTCGCGGCGGATTACCGGCAATGCCGAGCGCTGGCCGGAACTGGCCAAGCTCAACGGCATGAAGGAATCGCTCGACTCCGAGGCAAAAGTGCGTGTGCCGTTTGAAATGGTGCGCGCCGAGTTGCAGCAGGAGATCGTCGCGAAATTGATTCCCCCCGGCAGCGCGTTTGAGAGCGACTGGAAGCGGATGTCGGCCCGCTGACCAATCTCATTGCCGCCAACATCACCACGGATGTAATCTTGCACGCCCCAATGCGCCCATCCCTCATCGTTGCAGTCGTCCTCGCTACCGCCCTGCCCGCCGCGGCTGCTGTTCGCGCGCCGCGCGAGATACGGCAGGCCGCGTCCCCTACCGTTCCGAAGACCGGCGTTCGGGCCGAGCTGCTTCACGACCTCGACGACATGCAGAAGAAAATCCTGTCGCTGGCGATGGCCGTGCCCGCCGAGAAGTACTCCTGGCGTCCCGGCCGCGGCGTCCGCTCCGTCAGCGAGGTCTACATGCACATCGCCGGCGGCAACTACACGCTGGTGAGCTTCGTCGGCGACAAGACCATGGTCGATACGCGCTCGTACGAACGGATCACCGACAAGACGCGCGTGCTCGAAGAGTTGCGGCGCTCGTTTGACTTTGTGCGCGACACGATCGTCGGCACGACCGACGCGGACCTCGACAAATCGATCCGGATGTTCGGCAACGACAGCACCGAGCGCGCCGCCTTCATGATGGCTCTCAACCACCTGCACGAGCACCTCGGCCAATCGGTCGCCTACGCGCGCATGAACGGCGTGGTGCCGCCGTGGAGCACTGAGTAGTCAGCGCTTGTAGCGCGTGGCGTAATCGGGCGCGGTGACGCCGTCGACGAGCCGCTCGTCATCGATCGGCGCGGAAGGCAGCAGCGACAACGGGATGCTGCCCGCCCAGATTGGCAACACGTAATCGTCATCATCATCGACCGGCGGACCCGTTCGGATCTTTGCACTTGCCTCGGCCAGCGGAATCGCCAGCAGGAGCGTCTGCCGGAGCTCCGCTTCGTTCGGCGGGCGGACGTCGCGCGACCGTCCGGCGCAGACGTGTTCGACGAGCGCCTCGAGAACACGTAGCTTCTCCTCGCGATCGACGACCTCGCGCCCCTTGCCGAGGATGACCACGGAGCGATAGTTCATGGAGTGGTGGAAAGCCGAGCGGGCCATCACCAGGCCGTCGAGGAGCGTCACGGTCACGCAGGCCTCGACGCCATCGCGCAGCGAGCGGAGCATGCGGCTGGCGGCGGAGCCGTGAAAGTAGAGCGTGTCGCCGACGCGCGTATGAATCGTCGGGATCACGACCGGCGCACCGTCCACGACGAAGCCGACGTGGCAGATCAGCGCCTCGTCGATGATGGCGTTGATCGTGTTGCGGTCGTAGCCGCCGCGTTTGGCGAGGCGTTTCACGGTCGTTCGCGGCGATTGCAATGATCTATTTTGTTCTAGTACAGTATCGCTCATATGGCAGTACAAACGTATCTCAACGGGACTACCGCCGTCAAGATCGCAGCGAGCGCGGAGACCGCTCTCGCTGCGGGCAAGATCACCGGCGGCGACCGCCTTCCGCCCGTCCGCGACCTCGCACAGCACCTCAGCGTCAGCCCGGCCACGGTCGCTGCCGCATATCGCATCCTGCAGGAGCGCGGCATTGCGTTCGCCGAGGGGCGGCGCGGCACGATCATCCGCCCCGCATCGCCATCCTCGCCGCCGATTCCGGTCCTCCTGCCGCCGAATGTTCGCGATCTCGCCTCCGGCA
>JBAVBF010000096.1:0-4549 GCA_049586115.1 Thermoanaerobaculia bacterium
GCTTCGAGCTGCGCACGCCGCGCGAAGCCGCGCGCCGCGGTGGATCGGTCTCCGTGCTCATGCCGCATGCCAAGGAAGTCGCGTACGAACTGAATGCCGAAGACATCGTCTGCGACTTCCGCCCGGGCGCCGGCGTCCGCTTCTCGCCGCACTTTTACACGACGGACGAGGAGATCGAAATCGCCTTCGCGACGGTCGACGAAATCCTGCGCACGGATCGCTGGAAGCGTCAGGCTGCGAAGCAGACGATCGTGACGTGAGGCCGAAGGAATGGTGGAGCATCCTGAAGATGTGGAAATCACACCGTCAGGATCGCCGGTGTCATCGTCGGCGTAGCCGTCGTAAGAACCGTAGCCCCCAGTTTTAACTGGGGGAAACCGAATGCCGCGGATATGGAGAACCCGCTTGAGCGGGCGAAAGAGAGTCCGCGCGAAAGTTCTTTCGCCCGCTTAAGCGGGCTCACAAGATTGGGACCACTTGGAACCCCCAGCTGAAAGCTGGGGGCTACGGTTCTTATGGCGGCTTCGCCGCCAATTCGGCGCGCGGTCAGGCCACAACTGCGCCCACGAGATCGTACGGATGCGCATCGGTGATCGACACGCGCGCGAATGCCGGCAAGTCCGCGGGCAGAAGATCGATGCCGTCATTGATGAGCAGCCGTCCATCGATTTCGGGAGCTTGTCCGACGAGACGGCCTTCGAGAAGATGCTCGGTTTCGGTGCAGACGCCGGTGACGAGCGCGTCGAACGTCTGACCGAGCTTCGCTTCGTTGCGGGATCGCGAAATCTCCTGTTGCAGTTGCATCAGCTTTTCGCGGCGGCGTTCGGCGGTCTTTCGCGTGGGCGCGTCGGGCATGCGCGCGGCGATGGTCGCGTCCTCGGCGGAGTAGACGAAGGCGCCCATCTGATCGAACTGCGCCCACTCCGTGAATTCGTACAGCTCGCCGAAATCGCGCGGCGTCTCGCCGGGATGGCCGGTAATGAACGTCGTGCGCAGCGAGAGGTCGGGGACCAGCTCGCGCATGCGGGTCACCATCGCGCGGTAGTCGGCGGGCGAGCCGGGACGGCGCATCGTCTTCAGCACGCTCGCGGAGACGTGTTGCAGCGGGATGTCGCAATACGAGACGAAACGCTTCTCGCGTCCCATCAGTTCGAAGAGCGACCAATCGATCGAGCCGGGGTAGGCGTAGAGAAAACGGATCCAGGGGAAGTCCGTTTCCGCGAGCAGCGTGCGCACGAGCGACGTCAGGCCGTTGGCGATGCCGAGGTCTTCGCCGTAACGGGTCGTGTCCTGCGCGACGAGGCAGAGCTCCTTGACGCCTTGCGCCTGAAGCGACTGCGCTTCGCGGACGAGCGAGTCGATGCCGCGGCTGCGAAACTTGCCGCGCATCTGCGGAATCGCACAGAACGTGCACGGATTCGAACAACCTTCCGACACTTTCAGGTACGCGTGCGCCGTGCCCTGCGCGAGAACGCGCGGCAGATCCTCGTAAAGACGAACCGACATCTTCCGCTTCACCGGCGCGGCATCGTCGGTGCGTCCCGTGACCGCGGCGGTGATCGCTTCGAGCGAATCGAGGCCGACGAACGCATCGATTTCCGGAATGGCCTGCTGCAGATCGGCGCGGTACTTCATGACCATGCAGCCGGCCACGACGAGGCGCTGCACGCCGCGGCCTTTGCGGTCGGCGATTTCGAGAATGGTATCGATCGATTCCTGCTTGGCCGCGTCGATGAAGCCGCAGGTGTTGACGATGACGACGTCCGCGGCGTCGAGATCGTTGGTGATCTCGACCTCCGATTCCTCGCGCAGCTGGCCGAGCATGATCTCGCTGTCGACGAGATTTTTCGGGCAGCCGAGGGAGATCATCCCCACGCGCTTCACGGGCTTGGTAATCGCTTCTACAGTCATGAACAGCCGTGGAACAGGGCTGCCGCGGCCGGTATTCTGCCGCTACAGGACGAGCTGCTCCTGATCTGCTGCCGCGGCCCTGCTGAAGAAGTCGCGGATGATCGAGTATTTGTCGCGGCCGATCAGCTCGACGTCGACGATGACGTTACGAACGAGACGGATGGCGTCGTCGGTCTTGCCGACGGTCGCTGTGTAGTGAAGCGCGCCCATGTTGACGTCGGCGGAGGCGGGCAGTGACTCGACCGCATAACCGGCCGGAACTTTCAGCGTGACGTCGTCATCGACGCGGTAGGCGTAGTGGAAGTAGACGGCGTTCTTCCTCCGCTCGGACGCGAACGGATTCTTCTGTGTCGCCGCGAAGATGGCCAGCGGAACCATGGCCCGCGAGCCGACCAGCGATGCCGCGGACGGCAATTCGACCGTCGCCGAAATGAGCAAGGGCAATTCAGCCGCGCGAAGGTTCCTGACGTCGGCGAGAGTCACCGTGGCGCCGTCTGCGAACCAGCCCTTCAGCTCTTTCTCGATCGATTTTTTCGCGGCGGCATCGTCGTCGTCGCGCATCGCCAGCCGCTGTTGCAGCGCTTCCTGGCCGGTGTACGTGAGCAGAACCGTGCCGCGGATGAGGCCATCTTCGAGCTGCAGATGGGCAACGCGCTTCATCACCGACGAATCGTTGTGAAGCCACGGCGTGTCGATCCACACCGCCTTCTCCTGTCTTCGCGCGATCAGCAGCCCGGCGGTGCTCGTCTTCTGCCACGGCAACATTTCGAACGGCACATACGTCTTCTGCCACGGCAACATTTCGAACGGCACATACGGAGTGCCCGGATCGAAGAATCGCTGTTTGCCGTCGATCGTGACGACGGCAAGCTCGCCGTCGAGCTGACGCCCGATGGGAACGCTGCGGGCGAGAATCTCTTCGTCGCGTTCGCAAATTCGCACGACATGCGCATCGAATCCGGCCCCACGCGCCATCGATACGAAGAGGCGATTGATGTCGCGCATGTCGCCGTAGCCGTTGCGGAGAACGTCCTGCGCGCTGCTGTTGTCTTTCAGTTTGCGCGTCTCAGCGTCGGTCTTTTCGGGCTCGAACGAGAGGTTGCGGATTTCCTGGACGCGCGCATACAGCTTGTGCACTTTCTCTTCGGGAGTTGCGGCGTCGGCCATCGCGGACGTCGCCACACCCTTCACGGCGCGGCCATCGCCGACGAATGGCTCGATCGCGTCCGCCCAGTCGTGCGCCTCTTTCGTCCAGAAGACATCCGGCTCGATCTTGGCGGCTGTGTACCAGAACTGCAGCTCGGGTTTGATGGTCGCCTCAGGCGGCGCAAACGGCTCCTCTTCGAACGGCGGGATGTTCTCCAGCGTCAGCTCGTACCTCGAGTTGCGCAGCTCCGGTTTCTTGCCTCCCGGGAGTCCGCGGAAGCTGAAGAACGTGTTGTAGCCGCCATAAACGTAGGGATCCAGCAGGATTTCTTCGTGGATGATCGGCAGCTCGCGCTGCGGCGAAAACTTCGTGTCGTAAATGACGTTGACGCGGCTGGCGATGTCGTATCGGTATTCGATGATGCTGCCGGCCTGGACGTCCGGCAACGTGAAGGTTTTCGCGATGAGCCGAACGCCGCCGACCTTGACGACGACGTTGTCGAAGGTCCTGCCGTCGAACGTGGCGATGCTGCCGTCCGGCCGCACCGTGCGCGCCTTGATGTGATTGACGTCGTAGAGCTGCGCGATATGCGGCACTTCAAGGTCGCCGTACTTTTTTCCCCTCCGCGGTCAGAATCTTGATGCGAACGTAGTCGGTGCGGTAGGAGTTCTTGTCATCGACGAGCTGATGCCAGTTCAGGATGACGGCAGCCGCGCCGGGAGCGAAGTCGACGCTGGTCATGGCCGTCTCGGCAGGAGTGGGATCGCGGAACTCGGCGGAGGCCGATTCGTTGCGGCAGAAAGCATTTGACGCGATCGATAGCGACAGCAACAGCAGTGGCGCGCACCGCAAACGGTTGGGCATTCGGGAACGTTTGGTTAAGGGAGTGTGGACATGATCGCACAGGTTTTATGCTGCCGCATGTTCTCCATCCGGAACGCGTCGCTCGATGATGTATTGGCAATCGCGGCTGTGATGCGCGAGTCGGTAGAAGCGTTCGGACGCGACGTCTACACGCCGCTACAAATCGCCAGCGCGCTTCGCTACATCTGCCGTCCCGACGAGCAGCTCATCATCGATGGAACGTACTTTGTGGCGATCACCGACGACGAAATCATCGGCTGCGGCGGCTGGAGCCGCCGACGCAAGGTTTACAGCGGCTCGGCGTCGTCGGCCAATGAAAACGACCTGCTCGATCCTCTTTCGGAGCCGGCTCGCATTCGTTCGATGTTTGTCCGGCCATCATTCGGACGCCGCGGCATCGGGCGCGCGATCCTCAAACATTCCGAGCAGCGCGCGGCAGCGGAAGGGTTCCGCCGCCTGCAACTCGTGGCCATGCGCAGCGCGGGGACGCTGTACGAGGCATCCGGATATATGGCGATCGCAGACGCACCGGTGGTGCTGGAGGACGGCGTGGTGCTGGAGTGCACGTTGATGGAGAAAGCGGTTGGCCTGTCATCCTGAGCCGCCGGAGCTGCGTAGGCGAAGCCG
>JBAVBF010000097.1:0-8250 GCA_049586115.1 Thermoanaerobaculia bacterium
GCGTGGCAGATCGCGGCGACCTTGGAGTCGCTGCCCGGCAAATACACGCCGCTGCTCGATCCGAAATCGCTCATTACGGGACCGCTGGCGTCGCGCGTGATCGTCGCCGTCACCGACAAAACGCTTCGCGAACGCGCCCTCGGACAAGTGCGCGACCTGAATCCCGACTGGCCGAAGGTATTTAGCGAAGTCTTCTTCCTCGACGAGGATCCGCGCATCCTCTCGCTGATCATCAACGCGCTCGACGACGCCGGCAACAAAGAGCTGCGCGACCGGCTCATCGACGAAACGCTGCGCTACCCGCGCCGCCATCCGCGCGCCTTTTACTGGTTCGCCAAGCAGCTCAACGAGCAGGAGACGCTTTCCGAGAAAGCGAATTACGCGCTGCTGTTTCAGCTCATCGACGCCATCAACTCGGATGAATTCTCACCAGTTCGCGCGAAGCTGAAGGAGATGTTCGATCACGGCGGCCTCGCGTTGCGCATCATCATGGGCGTCGCGAACGAAGAAGGCGCGCGCAAGCTCGTCGAAACCATCGACCGCTACGGTGCCATCGAGGAGTACCGCCGCGAGACCGCGAAGGGCGCCGCGCTGATGAAGTTCCCGCAACTGCGCGAGCCGGAGGCCGAGCCGGTGTATGCGACGGCGCAGTCGCTGGAGCAGAAGCGCGCCGAGCTGACGAACCTCAAGACCGTCGAGATCCCGGCGAACTCGCGCGCGTTGCAGGCCGCCCGCGAGATGGGCGACCTCCGCGAAAACTTCGAATACAAAGCCGCCCGCGCACGCGCCGAGTATCTGTCCGCACGTGTCGGCGAGCTGGCCTCCGAGATTTCGCGCGTCCAGGTTTTGAATCCCGACCAAGTCGATACGTCGATCGTTCGCGTCGGAACGAAAGTCGCGCTGGCGAACGGCGACGAACGCCGCGAAGTCACGATTCTCGGACCGTGGGAATCAGCGCCGGAGCATGGCGTCTATTCGAATCAATCCGACGTCGCCAAAGCGCTCCTCGGCCACGAGACCGGCGATCTGGTCACGTTCATGGGCAACGACTACCAGATCGAATCGATCCGCATGTGGGAAACGAAAGAGTGAAGATTTTTTTTCACTTGACCCGTTACTTCTTCACTTAAAATGCGCGCGCCATGACCTACGTGATTGCCGAACCGTGTGTGGGAACGAAGGACACCGCCTGCGTCGACGTCTGTCCCGTCGACTGCATCCATCCTCGCAAGGACGAGGACGGATTCGCCGAGGACACGATGCTGTACATCGATCCCGAGGTCTGCATCGACTGCGGCGCGTGCGAACCGGCCTGCCCCGTGCAAGCCATCTTCCCGCAGGACCTAGTGCCGGAGCAGTGGAAGCACTACACGGAGATCAACGCTGCCTGGTACAAGAAAACCTGAGAATGTGAGCTGCGTCACGAAATCGAGGAAGCCGCAAACTTAGACTCACCGAACAGCAATTGGCCGCGAGGCAAACAAAGGGGCGTAGAGCCCCTTTTTTATTTTCTTTGAAAATCTGAGAACAGCCGTTGGATCGAGGCCCTTCAGTTACGTGCCCACCTCGGACCCAACCACGGAAGAGCGGGCGAATGGGCGTGCCTCCGTGGACAATTGCTGAAGCTACCTCTCTCTCTCTGCAACGCGTGCCGGAGGGTCTCGATCGAGCTGCTGTTCTGATGTGAAGTAGGCGCAGGGATGCGGCGTGTGAGAGCGCCACTCCACATCAGCAGCTCGCTTGGGCTCTCACCATAGAATGCGCCGATGAAGATCGCATTCATCGGCCTCGGCGCCATGGGTTTCCCGATGGCGCGCCACCTCGCTAAACAACACGAGCTCATCGTCTGGAATCGCACCCGCGAAAAGGCGGAGCGTCACGCGCGCGAGCACGGGACCACGGTCGCGAACGAACTCTCCGACTGCGCCAACGCCGAGGTCATCATCACCATCCTGCCGACCAGCGTCGAGGTTGACGAGATCGTCGACAAGCTGCTGTCGTCGCTGCAGCCGGGAACGCTGTGGATCGATGCGACCAGCGGCGATCCGAATGCTTCGAAACAAACTGCCGCTCGCCTCTCGGAAAAAGGAGTCGCCTTCGTCGACGCGCCCGTGACCGGGGCGACGGTCGGCGCCGAGAACGCCACGCTGACGATCATGATCGGCGGCGATGCAGCGGACTTTGAACGTGCGCGCGAAATCCTTCAGCTCTGCGGCAAGACCATCATTCACGTCGGTCCGGTCGGCTCCGGCCACGCCATCAAAGTCCTCACGAACACGATCATGGGCGCGACGGTCTGGATCACGTCGGAATGCCTGCTCCTCGCAAAGCAATACGGCATCGATCTCAAGACCGCGCTGGCCGTGACAAACGCCGGCAGCGGCCGGTCGAATGCCTCGGAAAATCTGCTGCCGATGCGTCTCCTCGAGCACAAGTGGCCGCTCGTCTTCAAGCTCGCGCATCACGACAAAGACATCCGCATCGCCGCCTCGATCGCGCATCAGCAGCACGCCGCGACACCGATGCTCGCGCTGACGCAACACCTCTTCACGTCATCGCTGAACCAGCTCGGCAACCACGCCGACTACATCGAGGTGGCAAAGATCGTGGCGAAGATGAACGGCACGGAGTGGGATTGATCCCTCCGCGTCTCCGCGTGAAAAACGGGCTCGCGCAGTTTGTGCATAGAATCCCGCTCGCAAACGAACTGGAGGTAATTTGATGCGTAAGTCTTTTCTCGCAATCCTCTTCCTGCTCCTCGCGCTTCCGCTCGTCGCGGACGAGGAAATGTGGCTCTTCAACCGGACTCCGAACGCGATCTTCAAGCAACGGTACAACTTCGAGCCGACCCAGGCCTGGCTCGATCATCTGCAGAAGTCGTCGATTCGGTTCAACAGCGGCGGATCGGGATCGTTCGTCTCGGCCGATGGTTTGGCGCTCACCAACCATCACGTCGGGCTCGACTGCCTCGCCAAAATCTCGACCAAGGATCACGACTACGTCACCACCGGCTACTACGCCAAGACGCAGGCCGACGAGGTGAAGTGCGTCGATCTCGAGCTCAACGTGCTGCAGTCGATCGAAGACGTCACCGCGAAGGTGAACGCCGCGGTGACGCCCGGCATGACCACGGCGGCCGCGCAGGCGGCGCGGCGCGGCGTGATGAGCACGATCGAGCAGGAGTCAGTGAAAGCGACCAGCCTTCGCAGCGACGTCGTCACGCTTTTCCAGGGCGGCGAGTATCACCTCTATCGCTACAAGGTCTACACCGACGTGCGGCTCGTCTTCGCGCCGGAAGTGGCCATCGCCTTCTTCGGCGGTGATCCTGACAACTTCGAGTATCCGCGCTACGACCTCGACGTCTGCTTTTTCCGCGCGTACGAGAACGGCAAGCCGGTCCATCCGGCCGACTACCTGAAGTGGAGCGAGACCGGCGCGAAGGACGGCGATCTCGTCTTCGTCTCCGGCCATCCCGGATCGACCAGCCGCCTGAACACGATGTCGCATCTGCAGTTCTACCGCGACATCGCCTATCCGTTCACGCTCAATCTGCTGCGGCGCCGCGAGGTGCTGCTGACCAATTACGCGCATCGCAGCCTCGAGAACGACCGCCGCGCGCACGATGAGCTTTTCGGCGTCAAGAACTCGCGCAAGGCTTACCTCGGCCGCATCGCCGGCCTGCAGGATCCGGCCGTGCTGGCGACGAAAGCGGCCAGCGAAACGGCGCTGCGCCAGAAAGTGACCGCCGATGCGCAGCTGAACACGTCGTATGGCGACGCATGGCAGAACATCGATGCCGCCATCAACACGTATCGTCCGATCTATCTCGAATACCGATTCATCGAAGGCGGCGTGGCTTTCAACAGCGCGCTTTTCCAGACCGCCCGAGCGCTGCTCCGTCTCGCCGATGAATCGACGAAGCCGAATGGCGAGCGGCTGCGCGAGTATCGCGAGTCAAACCTCCCGTCGCTCAAGCAAGGGTTGTATTCAGAAGCTCCGATCTACGAGGATCTGGAGATCGTGACGCTGACCGACTCGCTCTCGAACTGGCTGGAAGTCGCGCCGAGCGATCCGCTGGTGCAGCAGGTGCTGGCCGGCAAATCGCCGCAGGAACGCGCCGCGGAGCTGGTCCACGGCACCAAGCTTCGCGACGTCGCCGCGCGCAAAGCGCTTGGCGAAGGCGGCAAGGCCGCGGTCGACGCCTCGAACGATCCAATGATTCAGGTGGCGCGCATGGTCGATGCACGCGCCCGCGAACTGCGCACGCAGTACGACAACAACATCGCCGAGCCGTTGCGCCAGTCGTACGCGAAGATCGCCAACGCCCAGTTCAAGACCAGCGGCGGCGACACCTATCCCGACGCCACGTTCACGCTGCGTCTCTCGTACGGCACGGTGAAGGGTTTCACGGACAACGGTGCGAACGTTCCGTGGGCCACGGAGATCGGCGGCACGTTCGAGCACGCCGAGGAACACGGCAACGAAGGCGAATTCAAACTGCCGCCGTCGTGGATCGGGAAGAAGTCCGTGCTCGATAACGACAAGACGCCGTACGACTTCGTCATGACCGCGGACATCATCGGCGGCAACTCCGGCAGCCCGGTCGTGAACCGCAACAACGAATTTGTTGGCATCATCTTCGACGGCAATATCCAGTCGCTGCCGTGGGACTACCAGTTCGACGATCGCGTCGGCCGCGCAGTGGCCGTCCATTCGGCCGGCATCCTCGATGCGCTGAAAAAGGTCTACAGCGTTCCGGGGCTGGTGAAGGAACTGACCGGGAAATGAAGACGCGGGATGCCGCGGCGGACGACGCCGAGGCCATCGCGCGCATCTACAACGAAGGGATCGACGACCGGGTGGCCACGTTCGAAACGCGCCACCGCACCGCGGACGACGTGGTGCGGTGGTTCGACGGACGGCAAGCGGTCGTCGTCGTTGAGGATGACGCCGGCGAGGTGATCGCGTTCGCCGCCACGTCCACCTACCGTCCGCGCGATTGCTACGCCGGCATCGCCGAGTTCTCCGTCTACGCCGCGCGTGCCGCACGCGGACGCGGCGCCGGACGGATGGCCATGGAAGCGCTCTTCAACGCCGCGCGTGATGCCGGCTGCTGGAAGCTGGTCTCGCGAGTATTCGTCGAGAATAAGGCAAGCCGAGGATTGCTGCGCCGTCTCGGGTTTCGCGAGGTGGGCGTTTACGAGCGGCATGGAAAGCTCGATGGAGTTTGGCGCGATGTGGTCATCGTGGAGAAGTTGCTGTCATCCTGAGGCGCCGAAGCTTCGCAGGCGAAGCCGAAGAAGCGTAGGACGGCTCGAAGGACCCCCCGGTTTGGCGGCGGTTTCGAACGGTGCAAGCACGTAGGAGGTCCTTCGACCGTCCTGCGCGGCTCCGCCGCTCCGGCGGCTCAGGATGACAGCGGGGATGACAAATCTGTTTGATGGTGTTAGACACCCCGCCGCCTGATGCCTGACCCTCAGTTCATCCGTAATTTCTCGATCATCGCCCATATCGACCACGGCAAGACGACACTGTCCGATCGTCTGCTGCAGAAGACGGGCGCCGTCGAAACGCGCGACATGCACGAGCAGATGCTCGACGACATGGACCTCGAGCGCGAGCGCGGGATCACCATCAAAGCGCGCGCTGTCAATCTGCAGTACCGGGCCAAGGACGGGCAGGAGTACGTCTTCAATCTCATCGACACGCCCGGCCACGTCGACTTCACCTACGAAGTCTCGCGCAGCCTCGCCGCGTGCGAGGGGGCGGTGCTCGTCGTCGATGCCACGCAGGGCGTCGAAGCGCAGACGCTCGCGAACAGCTATCTGGCCATCGCCAACAATCTGGACGTTCTCTCGGTCATCAACAAAGTCGACCTGCCATCGGCGGAGCCGGAGCGGGTGCGCGAGCAGATCGAGAACGTGATCGGACTCGATGCGCATGATGCCGTGCTGGCGTCGGCGAAGTCGGGCATCGGCATCGACGAAATCCTCGAAAAGATCGTCACGCACATCAAGGCGCCGACCGGTGATGCGAACGCTCCGTTGCGCGCGCTGCTGTTCGACTCCTGGTACGACTCGTATCGCGGCGTGGTCAGCCTCGTGCGCATCGTCGACGGCGAGCTGCGCAAGGGGATGAAGATCAAGTTCCTTTCCACCGATCGCATCTACGAGGTTACCGAGGTCGGCGTGTTCACGCCGAAGATCAAGCTCGTCGACCGGCTCGGCGTCGGCGAAGTCGGATTCTTCTCCGGCAACATCAAAGACATCGTCCAGGCCAAGATCGGCGACACCGTCACGAATGCGAACGCATCGCCCCTGCCGCTTCCCGGATTCGAGGAAGTGAAGCCGATGGTGTTCGCCGGCATCTTTCCGATCAACACGGACGACTACGAAGACCTGCGCGACGCCGTCGGCAAGCTCAAGCTCAACGACGCCTCTTTCAGCTACGAGCCGGAATCGTCGCTCGCCCTCGGATTCGGATTCCGCTGCGGCTTTCTCGGCCTGCTGCACATGGAGATCATCCAGGAGCGTCTCGAGCGCGAATTCAATCTCGAGCTGCTGACCTCGGCGCCCGGCGTTCGTTACCGGGTGCAAAAGACCGATGGCGAATCATTGTGGATTGAAAATCCACAGAAAATGCCCGACCCCGCCTACATTCATTCGATCGAAGAGCCGATGATCGAAGCGACCATCATCACGACCGACGAATTCGTTGGCCCGATTCTAGCTCTGGCAACGGACCGGCGCGGCGTACAGAAGAAGCTGGAGTACGTCAGCACCAACAGAGTCATGATCGTGTATGAGATGCCGTTGAATGAGGTGATCCTCGATTTCTTCGACAAGCTGAAATCGATCTCACGCGGATACGCCTCGCTCGATTACCAGTTCGTGGGATACCGCGAAAGCGATCTGGTGAAGATGGACATTCTGATCAATGGGGAACCGCTCGATGCTCTCTCTCTCATCGTGCACAAAGAGAAAGCGTACGCGCGCGGAAAACTCCTCGTCGAGAAGATGAAAGAGTTCATCCCGCGCCAGATGTTCGCAGTGGCCCTGCAGGCAGCAATCGGTAATCGGGTCATCGCTCGCGAAACCGTCAAAGCGATGCGCAAAGATGTCCTCGCCAAATGTTATGGCGGCGATATCTCGCGCAAGCGCAAACTCCTCGAAAAGCAGAAAGAGGGAAAGAAACGGATGAAACGGGTTGGGAAAGTCGAGATTCCGCAGGAGGCCTTCTTAGCAGTGTTGAAGATTGACTGAGACCACCTCCACATAGGAGGTTCTCGTGAAATCTTCAGGACGTATCGCCGTTGCAGTGACCGCTTTTCTTCTCGTCAGTTCTGCTGCCCGCGCCGCCGGCGTCGATTTCAAAGATCCGCGCAGAGCGCTCGGCCGCGAGGACGACATCCGGGTCGATGCGCAGATGCTGCAGGAGACGCTCTCGCCCGGTTCCCCGATCAGCGTCACCTATCAGGTCGAGAATCTGACCGCGGCGCCGATCGCCGTCGCCGATAAAATCGCCGACGCGACCTTCGACGCCGACTCGCAGACCATCACCGTATCGATCGGCGCGGAGATCCCCGAGGGGACGGCCATGCCGCACTTGACTGTGATTGCACCAGGGCAGACCCACGCGTTTCGCATCGGTGCCTCGGCGCAGGTGCTCGTCGCGAATACGAGGACTCCGTGGGCGCATGTGCCGCGGTTCGTGCAGATCACCGTCAACGTCCTGCGCGACCTCAAGCCATTCGCGAATCTCATCGCGCAGCAGGCGAAGTCCGCCGCCGCTCCTCCGTTGCCGAACAATCTTTTCGACACGTGGGTTGCCAGCGTTTCGTCGGTCGAGCTGAATGCGCTTCCCGTTCGCTGGAGCAACGAGCGGCAGGGAGTGACGGCGGAGATGGCGCGGTCGGGATTGTGAGCAGGCAGGAAGGCAATACTTGAGTTTTCCCTCGCACGCATCATGCAACGCGATACACTTCGCGCGCGGAACGCCGGAAGCCACTGCAACTGGCAGGCATGAGCCGCAGAAGAGGAGATGTTGATGGCTTCCAAGGTTTTCGTAGGGAATCTCGACTTCAACACAACGCGCGACGAAGTCGAAGCGTTGTTTGCGCAGGTCGGAACGGTACGAGACGTGTTTCTTCCGACCGATCGCGAGTCGGGACGGCCCCGCGGATTCGCGTTCGTCGAATTCGAGTCGGATGAAGACGCCGCCAAGGCGATCGAGAAGTTCAATGGCCACGAT
>JBAVBF010000098.1:0-2407 GCA_049586115.1 Thermoanaerobaculia bacterium
CGTCCCGCACGAAAATTGCGACGCTGCCGCACCGCCGCCCGCCACGCCGCCCGCGGCCTGGATGTCGTGCGCACCGGTGAATGTGGCCACGTTGCCGGCCGCGTCGATCATCGCCACCTGCCGCACTTCGCAGGTCCGGTCGGCGCCGAGGAGGCCGCGAAGCGCGTCGGGCGCGGACTTGCCGGTTTGCATGAGACTGAGTCCCAGCTGACCGTACGACGGATCGACGAAACTCTGCGTGGCCACGGCGCCGACTCCCGCCTGCGCCCACGGCACGATCTGCCCGACCGCGAACCAATGCGACTGCACGGCCACGCCAATCTGCCCGGTTGCCGGATCGCGCGCCACGATCGAAAACGTGTTGACAGGACGATGCTGCGCGAGAACCGGCGTCGCGCAAAGGAGAAGTATCAGCAATTTCTTCATCGGCGGCATTCTAAGAGTGAAGTGTGAAGAGCGAAGAGTGAAAGTAGATTCTGCCGGTTTCACTCTTCGCTCTTCACACTTCGCACTTTCTGCTCTCCATTCACCGGCGTTACACCGCCGTTCACCGGTCGCCCGCAGACAAGACGCCGAACCCTCCGTATCTTGCCGCCATGCAAACACTCACCGCACGGCAGCAACCGAAACTCAGCGTGAAGATGGTTGTCGGCATCTTCTTCACGCTCCTCGGCATCCTGCTCACACTCGACAACTTCGATCTCGCCGACGCCGATCGATTTCTTCCGTACTGGCCGCTGCTCCTCATCGCCATCGGCCTTCTCAAACTGCGGGATCGCGACAGCAGGATTCCCGCAGGTTTCGCCATCGGTGCCGGCGCGCTCCTGCTGCTCTTCACCACCGACTGGGTGCGCTTCTCCATCTTCGACTTATGGCCGGTCGCGCTGATCCTGGCGGGACTGGCCATCGTCGCGCACGCGTTCGGATTCCGCGCGCCGGCGTTCGCAGCCGGATCCGATTCGACGTTGTTGTGCGTCTTCGGCGTGCGCAAAGAAGCGGTCACCGCGCGCAACTATCGCGGCGGACGCATCATCGCGTTCATGGGTGGATGTGAGCTCGACCTCACGCGCGCGGACATGGACAACATCCCCGCCGAGCTCGAGATCGTAGCCATCTGGGGCGGCGTCGAGATCAAAGTTCCTGAAGGTTGGGAGGTGACCGGCAACGTCCTGCCGGTCATGGGCGGCGCCGACATCCGCACCAAAGGCGCGCCCGGCGGCCGGAAACTCGTCGTCAACGGCGTCGTGATCATGGCCGGCGTCGACATCAAGAGCGTTCCCGTGGAGGCGATATGAACAGCGACAAACGTCCCATCGACGGCGATCACGTTTTCTGGGGACTCTTCCTCATCGCCGCCGGCACCATCCTGCTTCTGCAGCGCCTCGGCATTGCCGACATGTCGTGGACGATCCGTCACTACTGGCCGCTGATCATCATCGTCATCGGCGCGTCGAAACTCATTCACCGCGGCACGATCTGGGCGGGTCTCTGGATGATTTCGCTCGGCGTCTGGCTGCAGATGGTGGCGCTGCACATTTACGGGTTCACCTACCGCTCGTCGTGGCCGCTGCTGCTGATCATCCTCGGCGCGGGAATCCTGCTCCGGACGATCAGCGAGTCGGCGCGGCGCCGCGATGCCGAGGAAGGAGAGCACCATGTCTGACGACCGGAATCCGTCGCGCACCACGCGGCGACGCAATCGCAGCGACAATCCATGGGCGAACCTGGTGTGGGGTTGCGCGATCCTCGCCGCCGGCATCATCGGCTGGCTCGATCACACCGGACAGTTGGACGCGTCCGACTACTTTCGCTGGTGGCCGCTGATTCTGATCGCGCTTGGCTTCGCGCATCTGCCGAAACGGCAATGGATCTCGGCGGTAGTGTTGTGCGGCCTAGGCATTCTGTTTCTGCCGGAGCTGCCATTCCTTCCGCACATGCGTGTGTCGATGATCCTCGGCGTCTGGCCGCTGCTGATCAGCGCGGGCGGCGTGACGCTGATCCGGCAGGCGCTCGGGCCAACGTCCACGAATGCGCGGCGCGATAATTCGTTTCACTCCGTCGCGGTGATGGGCGGCGTCGGACGCGGCGTCGCGTCGAGCGACTTTGCAGGCGGCGACGCCGTCGCGGTCATGGGCGGATGCCAGATCAACCTCGCGAACGCGAAGATAACGTCCGAGGCGGTGATCGATGTGCTGGCGTTCTGGGGCGGGATCGAGATTCACGTCCCGCGCGGCTGGCGGATCGAGAACCACGTGCTGGCAATCCTCGGCGGCGTCGTCGACAAGACGGATGGCAACGCTCCCGCCGGCGCGCCGACGCTCATCATCCGCGGCAGCGCGATCATGGGCGGCGTCGAAATCCGGTATCCGAAGGGACTGTGATGGCGACCACGCGAACTGCATTGAGC
>JBAVBF010000099.1:0-4690 GCA_049586115.1 Thermoanaerobaculia bacterium
GTGCTAACGGAGAGAGCGAAATCCAACTGATGCAGAGGATCAACGGTCCTCGTGTGGGAAACAGCCGGAAACACCGAAACGCGTCATCGATCAACCGCACAAAAAACAACGAACCAAAAGGAGAACAGACCATGCGGAAGTCCCACCTCATCGTCCTGTCAGTGATTCTCATCGCCCCCATTTCCAGCGCCGCCATGGCGGCCGATGCGCAGCCGGCCGGCGCAGCGCAGGCCACCGGAATCGTCAACCTCAACACCGCGGATGCCGCGCAGCTGATCCTGCTTCCCCGCGTCGGCGTCAAGGCCGCACAACGCATCCTCGACTACCGCAAGGAGCACGGCGCCTTCAAGAAGACCTCGGACCTGATGCAGGTCAAAGGCTTCGGAGAAAAGTCGTTCGAGCGCCTGGCCGCGTACGTGACCGTCGACGGCAAGACCACGCTGACGGCGAAGGTCCACACGAAGAGCGCGCGGAAGTCGTCCTCGAAAAAGCCCTCCCCCGCGGCGTAACCCGCCGTCCCTCCCCAAGGCCGCCTCGCGCAAGCGGGGCGGCCGTCTTGGGTGGATTCGTCGATTGGTCAATTCGCGACTGACGAATCAACCAATCCACTCCCCACGCCCCGAAAGGAGAAACGTGTGCCCGAACTACGTCCCGCTTCGCCTCACGACCAGTTGCTGCCCCTCGTAGGTCTGCACGAGCGCCAGCGGATTCGATCGCAGCAACTCTTCCGAAAACGCCTCGGACAGAACACTGCCATCCATGTCGCGGCCGACCGGCAAACCGGCGATGTACAAAACGGTCGGAACGACGTCGACCGCCTGCGCGGAGCGCGGCTTGTCGATGTGCACGACACCCTTGCCGTAAATGATGACGAAGCCGTCGTCGGCGCTCGGATCGGCGGGATCGATGAAGTCGTGCAGCAACGCGTACGGCGTCGTCGGCAGCTGCGGCGGCACGGGGCCGGACGGCGAGACGACCACGATGATGTGATCGGGATAGTCGCGGGCCAGCGACGCCAGCATGCGGTCGAGCTGCTCCGCGTACGCGCGCAGCACGAGGCCTTTCACGTTCGAGCGCGGCGGCAGGTCGTCGCTGAAGATGTGGATGGCGCGCTGGGCCTGCTCGAATCCGCCCAGCGTGCAGACCGTGAGCGGGAACGACGGCGCGGAGGTGCGCAGAATCGCCATCGACGTCAGATCGCCAGCGAGGCCGTTCACGATCCGCTGCCGCGCCGTGCCGGTGCCGTTGAATCGCTGCGTCTCCGAATCGGGAGGCATCGTTTCGAGCTTCGCGATTTCGGCGGCGAACTGCGGCGGGATCACTTCGCTCGCCTTGCGCGGCGCAGTGTCGAAGTAGCGATCAGTGACGAGGCGCGACGCGCCGAGCGGCTCCGACCACGGCCAGCCGATCACCGCCGCGTGCAGGCCGACGCGCTCGAAGAGCGTCCAGAGCGGGAGCGAGAGTCCGGCGGGAAGCGGCGTCGAAATCCGCGTCACCGGCGGGATCAATCCCCACGCTTTGAATCCGACGCCGCCCGGCACGATCAGGAATCGCTCGCCCGGACGATTGAGCGGAGTGGAGTAGCCGAGGCGGCCGGTGACGCCGTGGCGGAAGGGAAGTTTGCCCGTGGCGACGGACGCCCAGATCGACTTCGGACTCATCGTCGGGAACGGTTCCAATCGCGTGAGATAGCCGCGCGTCCGGACTTGATCGAAGAACGGCAGCGAGCCTTCGCCGGCCAGCGTCAGGATCCAGTCGTACGGAAGATTGCGGATGCCGACGACGATCACCGGACGTTTTCCGGCGACGGTTCCAATGTCCGCGACGACCACGGCATGCGTCTCGGTGCGATAGCGATCGCGGCGCTGGTACAGGAAGAACGACGACACCGCGATCAGCACGACGCCAACGACGAACAAAATCCGCGACGTGCGGCGGTCGGCGTTGCGCTCGGCGAACCAGATCAGCAGCAGCACGAAGGCCGTGGCGGTGATCAGATTGGTCGCTTTCGACAGCACGCGGATCGCGCCAACCGGCAGATAAATCCGGAACACCTCGAGGTGCATCCAGTAGATCGCCGCGGCGAGGAATGCGGCGAGGACGACGAAGCCGAAGCCGTGTGGCCGGAAGCCGCCGTGCGTTTCCGGTTTCCCGAAGAGGCGTACGCGGAGCGCGCGCAGCAACCACAGCACCGATCCGAAAAGCAGACCGCAAATCAGACCGTAGACGATGGTTACGGTTGCCAGGCGGCCGGGCGTGATGTCGATCTGCGGATTGAGAAAGTAGAGCAGGTTGGCGATGTAGAGGCCGAAGATCGCGCCCGCGAGCACGCGCTTGAGGTACGCCCAGCGTATCGGCATGTCGGCGCGCGCAGTGTATCGCGTGGTGTGGGACTCGTAGGGCCTCGGGGGTCGGGAGCCGGAGTTCAGCATCGGTTCCGACTCCCGATCCCCGACTCCCGTTTCTCGACAGGTGCCTCGTGATTACGTCCGCGCATCTCCGCGAACGCGACGTCTTCACGCTCCTTCGCGACCTCGGCTACGACATCGCGCCGGTCACGATCGCTGCCGCCGACTGGCGGCGCGCCGGAATCGAGATCGGATGGAACGGTCACGTCACGCTCCAGCTGGCGTCGCGCACGCCGCAGCTTGATCTCTATGTCATCAGCGGTGATGTGTTGCCCAAGGCGGACGCGATCACCGCGTTTCTCCGCTCGCTGACGTCGTACAACGCGCTGGTCAAACCGGTCGCGATCGGCGTGACCTCGGGACGGCTGACGATTCACGATCTCTCCGCGCGCCGCGAGCCGCGCCGCCTCGACGTCGATCTCGATCATCCGACCGCGCACTCACTCGATCGCCTGAATCTTCTGGGTAACGGCAGCGACCCCGCGCGCATCTTCGACCGCGCGCTCGACCGCGAATCGCTGACGCGGCAGTTCTTCGAGCGCTTCCGCCGCGCCGTCGGCGATGTGTCGAAAGCGATCCGCGGTGTGACCCTCGAGCCGCAGGACGCGGCCGATGGCCAGGCGCTGCTGCTGTTGTCGCGGCTGCTCTTCCTCTACTTCATCCAGCAGAAGGGATGGCTCAACGGCGAACGGCGATTCCTCGTCGATCGCATTGGACGCAACGTTTACGCGGCTCTTCTGAAGCCGCTTTTCTTCGGCTGCCTCAACACGCCGGCCCGCGATCGCGATGCGATCGCGCGGCAATTCGGCAAGATCCCCTACCTCAACGGCGGCCTCTTCGAACCGTCGGCGTTCGAAGAGCGCAATCCCGATCTCGATCTCCCCGACGAGTTGTTGCAGCGCGTCATCGAAGACGTCTTCGAACGCTTCGCCTTTTCCATCGATGAGTCGGACGCCGCCGGCGCGCACATCGACCCCGAGATGCTCGGCAAGGTCTTCGAGTCGCTGATGAACACCGACGAGCGGCTCAGCACCGGCAGCTTCTACACGCCGCGCGCGATCGTCGACGTGCTGGCCGCGCGCGCGATCGTTGCGTGGCTCAGCGACGGCGACGAAACGACGCGCGACGATCTCGAACGCGTCCTTCGCGGCGAGCCGCGTTGCATGCGCGACGCGAAGTCGCTGGCGGAACGGCTCGATGCGATCACCATCCTCGATCCCGCCTGCGGGTCGGGCGCGTTCCTGCTCTCCGCGCTGCGAGTCGTCGAGAAACTGACGATCGCGCTGCATTCGTCGCCGCCGTCCGATCTGCGCCGCGGCATCGTCGAACGCTCGCTCTACGGCGTCGATCTGAAACCGGAAGCGGTCCGGCTCTGCGAACTGCGGCTGTGGCTCGCCATCGTGTCGCAGGCGGACGACGACGCGAACGATGTTCAGCCGCTGCCGAATCTCGACCGCAACATCCTGCAAGGCAACTCGCTCCTCAGTCCGACCGACTTTCTCGGCGACAACCGCGGCGATGTGTATCGCGAATGGGTGTACGCGCTTCGCGCGCAGGCCGACCTCATCGCGCGCTACCGCAACGCGCCGCATCGCGAGCGTGCGCAGGTTTCGCGCATCATCCGCGCGAATGACGGTCGGCTGGCCAGCGAGCTGCTCGCGAAAGCGATCGATCTCGACGAGCACGAACAGGAGGTGCTCTGCGCGCCGCAGCACGATCTCTTCGGCCGCCTGCGCGACGTCAACATCGAACGCTGCCGCGAACTGCGCGAGCGGATCATGACCAACCGCCGCACGCTCGAGCGCATCGAAGATGGCGAGATCGGGTTCTTCTCCTTCGACATTCACTTCGCGCACGTGATGGCGGCGGGCGGTTTCGACGCCGTGGTCGGCAATCCGCCGTGGGTGCGCAACAGCCGCATCGATCCGCGCGCGAAACGGATGTACGCCGAACGCTTCGCGCTCTTTCGCAACGACGGCGCGCGCGGCGCGGCCTTCCATCAGCCAGATCTCTCGATCGCGTTCCTGGAACGCTCGCTGTCGCTGACCGCCCCGAGCGGCGTGATGTCGCTGCTCGTCCCGTCGAAGTTGCTCAACGCCGGTTACGCGGCCGGCATGCGCACGCACGCGATGTCGAAAGCGAACATCGTCGCGCTCGATGATTGGTCATCCGACGCGCATCGCCACTTCGACGCCGATACGTTTCCACTCGGCATTACGCTCGCCCACCGCGCCGCCGCGAACCCGCCGAACATCTCCATCACCTCGGCCGGCGAACCGTTT
>JBAVBF010000100.1:0-13819 GCA_049586115.1 Thermoanaerobaculia bacterium
GTGCGGACGTGGTGAGCGTTGCCACGAATGCGACGGTGCCACACATCGCGTCGCTGCCGGCGCGGTCCTTCGTCGTGCTGCACATCTCGTTACGTGATCTGGCGCCGGAGATCATCGCCGGCGCGTACAACGTGGTCGACGACGTCGAGCACGTCTGCAGCGCGCGCACTTCCGTCCATCTGGCCTCGGAGATGACCGGTCACCGCAACTTCATCCGCGGGACGGTTCCCGATCTGTTGAACGGAACGTTCCGCTACGAACGGCCCGCCCATATCCCGACGATCGTTTCGCCGTTCGGGATGGCGATTCTCGACCTGGCCGTGCTCCGCGAAGTGCTCGCGCGAATCGGCCACGACGGAGTCACGCGCGTTTCCGGCTTCAGTGATTCGGTTTGGCAGTAGTCGTCTGCGTCACGACTTCCGTCAGCGTAACGCCGGCACACGCCGATGGGATCTTCGTCCGGAGCAGCGTCGATAGGGTTGCGGCGATATCAACGGTGTAGACGCGGCGCGCGATCTTCGCCGCGGGAATGTTCATCCCCGCGAACGCGACCGGCACGTACGTGTCGTACGTCCACGGCGAGCCATGCTGGAGCAGAGTGCTGGGTCCTTCGTCGTTTCCGCCCGGCTCCATGATCTGCCACTGCGGCTGCTGCGCGACATACACACCGCCGGATCGGGCCGGGTTGTAATTTCGCTGCACCTGCGCGACGAGCGCCGCATCGAGATTGCCGACGCCGTTGCGCATGTCGCTGCTGGTGAGCGCCATGGCTACGCCGGGGAGCGTCATCACGCCGTTCGCGATCACCCGCTCGACCTCCGCCTCGTCGAGTTTGTTTGCGGCGAGCACATGCTGGTTGAGGTAGAAGGATGGCTGCGACCAAATGAAGAGGTCTCCGGTTACGGACGGGTAGTGCGCCTTCAGGGCGGTGGTGGCGGCGTTCTCGATGGCGTTCGGAGTGAGCCGCCCGGTGTTGATGCCCAGCGTGGTGAGGTACTCGGGGTACTCCACACCTCCGTGGTCGCCGGAGAGGACGACGATCGTGTTTTTCAGTCCGACCTCCTTCTCGATGAAGGAGAGGAGATTGGCCAGCGTGGCGTCGAGCCGGAGGAGGTTGTCCTCGCTTTCGAGGCTGGCGGGGCTGAACCAGTGCGCGATCAGGTCCGTCGACGAAAAGCTGATGGCGAGGTAATCGGGAACGTCATGTTTTCCGAGCTGCTCGCTCGTGATCACCTGTTTCGCAAAGTCGGCGGTGAGCTCATCGCCGATCGGGCTGATCGGCAGCGATCCGTAGAACGATGACCCGGTAAGTTTGAACGTGTGGGGGAACGTGCTGCCAAATCGGAAGCCGACCAGGCTGGCCATGTTCTGCGCGGCGATGCTGCCGGCCGGATACTCGTTCGTGACGTTGCGGAAGAGATACGTGGAGCGGTCTCGCGACAGATTCCAGGTGCCGTTGCGGTGCGCGTCGGCAAGCTTTTTGTCGCACCACGATTTCACCCAGGGCGGGTAGGCGCTGTAATAGAACGTGCTGCTGACGAAGCAACCGTTCGTGTCTGAGAACCAGAACGCCTTTCCGGCGTGGCCCGCCAGCGGGATGGCGCCGCGATCCTTCGCCGAGACCGAAAAGACTTTCGCCTGGCCGTTGGTGGCAATGGCCAGTTCGTCGCTGAACGTCGTGGTGAGAATGAGCACCGGCGACGCGCCGGGGCCGGTCTGCGTTTCGCCGGCGACGGAGAGAAGAGGGTATTGCGGTCCTTCGACATTGTTGATGGGCTTGGGCTCGTTCGTGGCGCGGTCGTACCACTTGTTTGCGACCATTCCGTGGCGCGACGGATAGGCGCCCGTCGCCAGCGTCGTATGTCCGACCACCGTCTCCGTATCCGAGTGCGGATGATGCGCGTCGCTGTACCAGGTGCCGCGATCGAGGAAGTAGCGGAAACCGCCTTCGCCGAAGCGGTCCCGGTACCGCAGCGGAAGATCGCCGCGAAGCTGGTCGACGGTGATCTGCACGATAAGCCGCGGACGATCGGCAGCTTCCAAGGGAACTGCCGCCAGCACGGCGAGGACGGAGAGCAGGACGGCTGCCTTGCGATTCTTCATTGACGTACTCCGCATTGTTTTCGGGGATGGATGTAGGCGATTATCGCTGAAATGCTCGACATCGCTCCACCGGAATCGGCCCAGCCACTGCCGCTGATCGTGAGCGCGGCCGGTTCGCCGGACGCGCTGCTGGACCAGTACGAGGCCGAGCGCGAATCGATGGATGCGCGGCTGCTGCAGCATGGCGCGCTGCTCTTTCGCGGATTCGGGATCGACGCGGAGGAAACGCTTTCGCGCGTCGTCCGCGCCATCGGCGGCGAGCCCCTCGGATACGTCGACGGCAATTCGCCACGCCGGAAGCTCGGCTCCGGCGTCTACACGTCAACCGAATATCCGCCCGAGTTTTTCATCTCGCTGCACAACGAGCTGTCGTACTCCAGCCGCTGGCCCGCGCGCGTCTTCTTCTGTTGCGCGGTCGCGCCGCAGAACGGAGGCGAGACGCCGCTGGCCGACAGCCGCCGCATCCTGCAACGCCTGCCGGCCGACGTCCGCGACGCGTTCGTGACGCGCGAGGTGAAGTACATCCGCAACCTTCATGGCGGCCGCGGGTTCGGCCCGTCATGGCAGGCGACGTTCGAGACCGAAAACAGAGATGAGGTGTCGGAGTTCTGCCGCACGGAAGGCACCGAGGCCCGCTGGAACGACGACGGCGGTCTCACGATCACGCAGGTTCGGCCGTCCACGCGCATCCATCCGAAAACGGGCGAGGAGGTTTGGTTCAATCAGGCGGACCAGTTCCATCCGTCAACGCATCCGGCCGCGATCTACGAGTCGCTGCTCGCGGTGTACGGTGGACGCGAGGAGCTCATGCCGCAAACGGCGACGTTCGGGGACGGAAGCCGCATCCCGGTGGCGATGCTCGACGAAGTGCGGCAGACGGTGCGCGAGGAGATGCGACTCTTTTCGTGGCAGCGCGGCGATCTGCTCATGGTCGACAACATGCTCGTATGCCACGGGCGGCGGCCATTTACGCCGCCGAGGAAGATCCTCGTTGCGATGACGTAAGCGCGCGCAGGCCATGTATACTTATCGCCCGCGATACGGAAGGTCTAATCCTATGGAAGAGGCAAACGAGCCATTCGCCCGTGAATCGGGTGAGTTGACGGAGTCGCCCTCGGATCATGACTGGGCAGAATGGGATGCCCGGATCAAACGCGACGCCGGGTCGGGCAAGCTGGAGCGTCTTTTGGCGACGACGAGAGAAGACAAGGATGAAAACTGGTGCGCTCTTTTCAATGGACTGCCCGACGACGTGCAAGAGCTCGCGCTGAGGAATTACGAGCGATTAAAGACGAATCCGTATCATTCGTCGCTTCGATTCGGACGCGTGGCCGGCTGTTGGTCCGTTCATGCCGGTCGCGGCTACCGGGCCTTAGCGACCGAAATCGACGCGGAATTCGTCTGGAGCTGGATCGGCACGCGTAGCGATTATGACCGGATGATCGACAGTGCCGGCTAACTGCAGCGCCAGGTCAGCGTATGTTCGGCGATGTCCCCCCGAACGAACAGAAGGCGCGGATCGAGATACGTCGTCTCGGGGCGCGGATGTCCCTGCCAGGGCGTCTCGAAGTAATCGCGATTGATACGCATGAAATCGTTGACCGCTCCGCGTAGATGCTCGCTGTAGGCGTCGGCATCGCGGTAGACCTCGAAGAAAATCAGGTCCTTCGGCGGGATCGGCTGTGCGAGGCCGGGATCGGTATTCACCTCATAGTCAGGCGGCGGACCGATCGGCGGATGAGGCGCCGGAACGTGGACCGAGTACATCAGCGTTCCTGCCTCCTGCGACCGGACAGCATCCGTCAGAGCTTGTAGTGCGGCTGCGAACGGCGGCGGACAGCCGTTCTTGAGCTTCCAGCGCGAGAGCAACGCGATCATCGGTCTTCTCCTCGATTTCGGAAGTGACGAAGCATCTTTCCGCAAAACCCGAAACGTGGCAAGGGGACTACGCCAGCAGGCGCCGTTTCCAGCCGCCCGGCGCATCGTGTTGTACTTTCATGGCCGGATTCACTTCGACGCGCCTCATTGGTCCCGAGCAATCTCCAATGGAGTCGAGGATGCGCGCGATGTGTGGAAAAACCTGCAATTCATCGAGAATCCTGTGCTTGACCTCGATGATCTTCCGTCTGCGCTGCTGATAAAGGTTGCCGTCGATTGCTTCCTCAATGGTGCGAATACTGCCCTTGTAGTCGTCGATATCAATGGCCACGAACGTGTCGGCGGGAACAAAGTCGGCGATGTCAGGACAACCGAAATAAATCGGCATCGTCTCGGAGAGATAACAATCGACAATTTTCTCGGTCCAGTATCCGGCGTGCTGATCGGCCTCGATGGCGATCGAATATTCATAAGGCGCGATCGCATCGTATTTGTCGTGAACAGTTTCTCCGCCCAGGCCGCCATAGACGGCGAGGCGGTCCTTGAAATGGCCGATCATCCGATTGATGAAGGCAAAACGCCTGCGGTGTCCGGGAAACGTCGCCCTGTTCGAGGAGACGACGGACAATGTCGCGGTTTTCTCGACGACATCGTTCTTGAGCTGGTCGTACGTGCGCTTGACCCACCAATTAGTGACGCAATTCGTGCGCATGACGTTGTCGCCGCGGATGTCCTCGCGCCACGTCAAAATGCGGTCGAACTGGCCCAGGTATTTCGACGAATAGACGTGGTTGTACTCGGGCTCACTCAGCACGAAGAGCAGGTTTCCCTCGGGCACTCGCGCCGTTTGCGTTTGCGGAACGGACTCGATCACCACCCAGTAATCGCATTCGCCGGCGTCATTGTTGATTTCGAATTTGTAGCCGCCCCAGACGCCGCGGTTCCCCGGGCTCTGGCCGATGAGGCCGATGTCTTCGGAACCAAAGGTCATCCGCGGATACGATAGCTTTACGACGATCGGTTTCTGCATCGCTTCGGAGAGTCTACCTCGCGTATTCGGTCCGGGGAGGCGTGGTCCGGACGATATACTTTGGCACTCCCAGAGGGTAATATCTCCGCAAAAAACCGGAAGTGGCAAGAATGCAGCGGCACGAATACGCGATTCCGCAAGGGAGCAGGCTATGACCATCGTCGCGATGCAGGAGGAGTGGAACACAGCCCTCTGGGCGAAAAACGAGCGGATGTGCGAGTCGCCGAACTGGCACGGCGTCTCCCCCGAGGTGATCGCGCGGCGCGGCAGGCCGTGGAACCAGGATCCGAACGACGTTCCGTGGCTGGACCGCGAGGACGCGCAGGAGAAAATCGAGGCGCGGCGCACGGAGGGCCTGATCACCGCCGAAGAAGCGCAGATGCTGCGGCAGTGGGTCGTCGACGGCTACTTCGTTTTTCCGAACGCGATCCCGGCGGCGGACTTCCCGACGATCGACGAATTCAACCGCAATCTCGACGAAATCTGGACGACCGACTCGTCCATCGACGGGCTCCAGATCATGAGTCTGCACATCCCGGGAAGGCCGCCCGGGCCGGTCGATCAATCCGAGCTCCTGAGGTGGCCTGTCGAGTACCGCAAAGAGCTGCGCGAGTCGCAGCTGTGGCGCGTTCACTACTGGCACTGCCATTCGAAGGCGGCGATGAAGCTCAGCACCGCGAAGAGCCTGCTGCGCATGTCGACGCTCCTCCTCGAAGAGCCGGCCACGCTGGTCAGCTACATCGGCTTCAAATGGGGAAGCGAAGTCGGCGTCCACCAGGACCTCGCCGCGATGCACATTCATCCGAAGAATCGGCTGATCGGCGTGTGGCTGGCGGGAGAGGACGTCGATCCGCTGGCCGGGCCGCTGGGCGTTTTCCCCGGCTCGCACCGCGTGCCGATCTGGCCGGGCTGGAACAACTATCCGCAGACGAACCTGCGCACCTGCCATCTCGACACCCGCGCGAGTGAAGAGCAGTACCTGAAAAACGCCGTGGCCGGCGCCGAGCGCATCGCGTTGCCGGTCAAGAAAGGCGACGCCATCTTCACGCACGGACTGCTGATTCACGGCGGCAACAAGATCCAGAACCGCGTGAGGACGCGCTTCTCCTCGGTCATCCACTACACCGTTCCGGATGGCGACAAGACGCACGAAGTCGAAGGACCTTTCAACTGGTAATCAATGTCCGACGACACGGTCATCCTCCGCGGTAGAGATCTGACGATCGACGACGTCGCGCGCGTCGCGCGCGGCGGCGCGAAGGTGAGCATCACCACCGACGGCCGCGTCGAGCAGAAGGTCCGCGGCTCGCAGGAGTACGTCACGCGGCTCGTCGCGGCGGGCGAGCGGCTGTACGGCGTGACCACCGGCTTCGGCGGCCAGTCGAATGTGGCCGTCTCCGCCGAAAACGCCTGCGACCTTCAGGAAGCGCTGCTCTGGTTTCTCAAGTCGGGCGCCGGCGCGCGGCTGCCGATCGCCGACGTCCGCGCCAGCATGCTGCTGCGTGCGAACTCGCTGCTCTGCGGCGTCTCCGGCATCCGCATGGATCTGATCCGCCGCTTCGAGACGTTCCTCAACAACGGCGTCACGCCGCACGTGCGCGAGCTCGGATCGATCGGCGCCAGCGGCGACCTCGTGCCGCTCGCCGCCATCGCCGGCGCGGTGATCGGTCTCGACAACTCCTTCACCGTCGACTTCAAAGGCAAGGAGATGAGCTCGATCGAGGCGCTGCGACTCCTCGGCCTCGAGCCGGTGCGTCTCGAACCGAAGGAAGGGCTGGCGCTTGTCAACGGCAGCTCCGTGATGACCGCGATCGCTATGAACGCCGTGTTCGACAGCCGCGTGCTCTTCGCGCTGGCGATGGGCGCGCACGCGCTGATGTTCCAGGCGCTGCGCGGCAACACGCACGCGCTGCATCCGTTCATCCATCACCACAAACCGCATCCCGGTCAGGTGTGGGTGGCGCGGAATCTCTTCAAATTGCTCAAAGGCTCGAAGTGGACATACGGCGAGAAGCGCGGCGGATTCGAGCACTCCGCGGGCAGCCTGGCGCAGGACCGTTACTCGTTGCGCTGCATCCCGCAATACATGGGACCGATCGTGGACGGACTCGCCGTCATCGCCCGCCAGATGGAAGTGGAGGCGAATTCAGCGACCGACAATCCGCTCTTCGACGGCGAAGGCGAGGCGTACTACGAAGGCGGCAACTTCCTCGGACAGTACATCGGCATCGGCATGGATCAGCTGCGGCAGTACATCGCGCTGACCGCGAAACATCTCGACACGCAGATCGCAATGCTGGTCGCGCCGGAGTTCAACAATGGTTTGCCCGGGTCGCTGGTCGGCAACGAGGCGCGGCCCGTCAACATGGGGTTGAAGGGTCTGCAGCTGACCGGCAACTCGATCGTCCCCGAGCTCCTGCACCTAGGCACTCCGATGTCCGACCGTTATCTGACGCACGCCGAGCAGTTCAATCAGAACATCAACAGTCTCGGATTCGGATCGGCCAACCTGGCGCGCCGCGCCGTCGCCTTCTCGCAGCAGTACATGGCGGTCGCGCTGATGTTCGGCGTACAGGCCGCCGACCTCCGCGCGCGGCGCGAGGAAGGACATTACGACGGCCGCGCCGGACTCTCGCCGGCTACCGTGCCGTTGTACGAGGCGGTCTACAAAATGTGCCGCGTCAAGCCGGGAAGGGATCGCGCGTTCGTTCACGACGATCGCGATCAGTCGCTCGAGTCGTACATCGAGGAGATCGCCGCCGACATCGCGCGCGTGGGCACCATTCCGAATGCGGTTCAGGAGACGATGCAGGCGCTCAGGGAGCCGGGCGTCGCCCTCAGCCTGCGGCAAGAGGACCATCTCGACATGAACGTCGCGCAAAACATCATTCGCGGACGAAAACTGTTTCCGCGCAAAGTCGCTCTCACGTTCGAGAACCGGCATTACACCTACACCGATCTCGACGAGTGGTCGAACCGTGTCGCGGAAGGGTTGGCCGCATCAGGCGTCGGACGCGGCGACCGCGTCGCGCTCTTCCTGCCGAACATCCCCGAATTCGCCGTCGCATACCTCGGCATCCAGAAGCTCGGCGCCGTCGCGGTGTCGCTCAACTCGACGCTTCGATCGGAAGAGACGCGCTTCATCCTCAACGACAGCGGCGCGGTGGCGCTCTTCACCACCGAGGCGTTGCGCGGGAACGTCGATCATCCACTGAAGCACGTCATCATCGTCGAAGGCGCGGCGCCGGACGGCGACCGCACGCTGGCGCAGCTCACCGCGAACACGACCGGCGACTTCACGCCCGCAATCATGGATCGCGACGACCCGTCGGCGATCCTCTACACCTCGGGAACGACGGGCGAGCCGAAAGGCGCATGCCTGTCGCACGGCAACGTGATCTCGAACATGTACGCGTTCAACTACAACTGCGGGATGCGGCCGGACGACAAGCTGCTGCTCTTCCTGCCGCTGTTCCATTGCTTCGGCCAGAACGCCATTCTTAACAGCGGCTTCAACGCCTGCGCGACGGTGGTGCTCCATCGCACGTTCCATCCCGCGACGATCGTCCGCTCGCTCGCCGACGATGAGGTCACGATGTTCTTCGGCGTGCCGACGACGTTCATCCCGCTCTACAACCTCGCCTCTGCGGCCGAGATGGAGGCAGTCCGTTATTACTTCTCCGCCGCCGCGACGCTGCCTCGCGAGATCGCTCGAAAGTGGGAAGAGAAGTACAAGCGCCCCATCAATGAAGGATACGGACTGACCGAGACCTCGCCGTTCGCAAGCTACAACCACCGGCTCTGGTACAAGCTCGGATCGATCGGCGCTCCGATCGAGAACGTCGAAATGCGCACCGTCGATCCGGAGACCGGCGCCGAGGTGCCGACCGGCGATCCCGGCGAGATCGTCATCCGGGGACCGAACGTCATGCTCGGTTACTGGAACCGCCCCGAGGCGACGGCGAAAGCGATCCGCAACGGCTGGTTCCACACCGGCGACATCGGCCGCGTCGATGAAGACGGCTATTTCTACATCGTCGATCGCCTCAAGGACATGGTCAACGTCGGCGGCCTGAAGGTCTATCCGGTCGAAGTGGAGAACACGATCTATCTCCATCCCGCCGTCGAAGAGGTCGCGGTCTACGGCATTCCCGACAAGTTCATGGGCGAGCGCGTCTGCGCGAACATCGTCCGCAAGAAAGGGTACTCGGCAACGGAGGCGGAGATCATCGCCTTCTGCCGCCAGCAGCTCGCCGATTACAAGATTCCGGGCGCGATTCTGTTCGTCGAAGCGATTCCGAAGAGTCCGACCGGAAAGATTCTGAAGCGCGTGCTGCGCGACGAAGGACGTCACGCGATTCCTGCGGCCGCGGCGCGCTCCGCCGGACCGATCGAGATCGAGATGTGGGTGCGCGAATGGCTCACCGACAATCTCGAAGTCGACGGCGGGACGGTCGCGGCGGACCGCTCGTTCTTCGAATACGGCATGACGTCGCTGACCGGCTTGAAACTCTCGGCGCAGTTGGGCGAATGGCTCGGACGTCCGATGGAGGACGTGCTCGTCTGGAATCACGGCACGCTCGAGGCGCTGGTGAGATACGCCGCCGAGCCGGCGAACGAGATCGCCGCGAAGAAGAACGGCGGCACAGGCGATGTCATCGACGATCTGACGGCCGACGAAGTGGCGCAGCTGCTCGAGGCGGAGCTCGGCACTGAATAGCCGATGAGTGAGACCTCGGACCACGGCGCGTTGTTGAAGAAAGCGCTGCGCGAGATCAAGAGTCTTCGCGCTGCGCTGGCCGAGGCGAAGAGCGCCAGCCGCGAACCGGTGGCGATCGTCGGCATGGGATGCCGTTTTCCGGGACGCGCCAACAATCCGCACGCCTTCTGGGAGCTGCTGAAGAACGGCACCGACGCCATCACCGAGGTGCCGCGCTCGCGCTGGGATGTCGACGCGCTCTATGACGCCGATCGCGACGCGGCGGGCAAGATGTACACGCGGTTCGGCGGCTTCCTCGACAGCATCGATCAATTCGACGCGCAGTTCTTCGGCGTGTCGCCGCTCGACGCGATGAATATGGATCCGCAGCAGCGGCTCCTGCTCGAGGTGGCGTGGGAGGCATTCGAGGATGCGGGCATCGTCCCCGACCGCGCGCCGCGCACCGGCGTGTTCGTCGGCTCGTTCATGGACGATTATCTGCAGACGAATTTTTTCGCTGCCGGGCACCGCGCCATCGACGCCTACAACACGCTCGGCCTGCTTCGCGGCCTCGCCGCCGGACGACTCGCGTACGTGCTCAATTTGCAAGGTCCGGCCATGCAGCTCGACACCGCCTGCTCGTCGTCGCTCCTCGCGGCGCACCTGGCGACGCAGGCGCTGCGCAACGGCGAATGCGATCTCGCGCTGGCCGGCGGCGTGAACCTCATCCTCGCGCCGGAAGTCACGATCGGACTTTGCCGGATGCAGGCGATGTCGGCTGAGGGCCGCTGCAAATCATTCGATGCGTCGGCGGACGGATACGTGCGCGGCGAAGGCTGCGGGATCGTGGTGCTGAAGCGGCTGGCCGATGCGGTGGCGGACGGCGATCGCATCTACGCCGTCATCCGCGGCTCGGCCGTCAATCACGATGGCCACAGCAACGGCCTGACGGCGCCGAACGGCACGGCGCAGAAGACGCTCATTCGGGAAGCGCTCGATGCCGCGGGCGTCGCGCCGCGCCAGATCCAGTACGTCGAGGCGCACGGCACCGGGACGTCGCTTGGCGATCCGATCGAGGCGATCGCGCTCGGCGAAGTGCTCTGCGCGGAGCGGTCGGATGCTCTCCTTGTCGGTTCGGTGAAGAGCAACGTTGGACATCTCGAAAGCGCCGCCGGCGTCGCGGCGTTGATGAAGGCCGCGCTTTCTCTCCACCACGGCGCGATTCCGCCGAGCCTTCACTTCCGCGATCCGAATCCACACATTCCGTGGGACCGCCTGCCGATCTCCGTTCCGACGTCGCTGACCGGCTGGCCCGGCGCCGACAAACGGTTCGCAGGCGTGAGCTCGTTCGGCATGACCGGAACCAACGTCCACGTCGTGCTCGAAGAAGCGCCGCGCGTCGCCGCGGAAACGGAAGGCTTGAATGTGCTCACGCTGTCGGCGCCGAATGAAGAAGCGCTGGAGGCGTTGGCCGCAACGTACGCCGCGCTTCCAATCGATTCGTTGCGTGACGTCTGCGACACGACGAACCGCGGCCGCAAACATTTCGAGCACCGCCTGGCCGTCGCTGCCGATTCGGCCGAATCGCTTGCCGCGAAACTGCGGACCGCGCGCCGGTCGAGCGCGCGCCGAAAGCGGCCGCGCATCGCCTTTCTTTTCCCGGGACAAGGTACGGAGATCGCGGACGACATTCAATCGAAGTTGTTCGCCTTCGAAGTGGAGCTGGCCAGGCGCTGGATCGCCTGGGGCATCAAGCCGGACGTGGTGATCGGCCACAGCGCCGGCGAATTCGCGGCCGCGTGCATCGCCGGCGTTTTCAGCGCCGAGGACGGAGCGAAACTCGTCGCGGAACGCGAACGGCTGATGAACGCGCTTCCGGAGCGCGGCGCGATGGCGGCTATCTTCGCCAGTTCCGATGATGTTCGCGATGCGATCGCAAATCTCGACGTGTCGATTGCCGCGCTGAACGGCTCGCACGTGGTGATCTCCGGACGCACGAACGACGTCAACGCAGTCGCGCAGCGATTCGAGTCGCGCCTGCTGAAGGTCGCCAATGCCTTCCACTCCAGCTTGATGGATCCGATGCTCGACGCGTTCGAGGCGGCCGCGTCGCGCACGCCGCTGCAGCGGCCGGTGCTGCGCTTCATCTCGACGCTCACCGGCGACGCCGCCAGCGACGAGCTGACCAGCGCGTCGTACTGGCGGCGCCACGTCCGCCAGCCGGTCCGCTTCGCCGACGCGCTCAACGCCGCGAAGGCTGACGTCGTCATCGAGATCGGACCGCGGTCGACGCTCATCGGCATGGCTCGCCACGTTCTCGACGACGTCCTGATGCTGCCGAGCGATCCGCCCGCGGAATCGCTCGCGGCGTTGTACGAGCGCGGCATCGATATCGACTGGTCCGCGGTGCAACCGAAAGCGCGAACCGTCTCGCTCCCGACCTATCCGTTCCAGCGCCAGCGCTTCTGGATCGCGAAGGCGCAGGCGCGCGTGCAGCAAGGCGCGCGCAGGATCCCGTTCTCGAACGACACGCATTTCGAATTGGCCCTAAGCCCCGATTCGTACCTCCAGGATCACCGCCTCGGCGACACGATCGTCGTACCCGCCGGCGCGTTTCTGGCGATGGCGCTGGAGAGTCTCGAAGCCGTCACGCTTCGCGACGTCACGTTCCTTCAGCCGCTGACGATTTCCGAAGAGACGACGCTTCACCTCGTCGCCTCGGAGAACACGTTCCGCTTCGCCACGGAGCGCGCCGGCGAATGGATCACGCACTGCAGCGGCAGCTACGACCGCGAGGCGGTGCAGTCGGATGCAGCGCGGCCGCTGTTCGACGGCCAGCCGATCGAGACGAAGACCGACGCCGGCTTCAACATCGGTCCCTCATTTCGATGGATGCGCGACGTTCGGCGCGACGGCGGTGTCTTCGCCTGCCGCATGGAAGCGCCGCCGGCCGCGGAAGACGTTCGCATTCATCCAGGCCTGGTCGATTCCTGCCTGCGTATGCTCTCGCTCGGCCTCGACGACGTCCGCGTGCCGTTCCGGATCGAATCGCTGCGCGTTTTCCGGAAGCCGAATGCGCCGCTCTGGTGCCGCGCGGAAGGCAACGAAATCCAACTCTTCAGCGGCGACGGGCTGACGATGGAGGTCACCGGTTTCGAAGCGAGAAAACTCGCCAAAGAGTTGCCGCTGGTTCGCGTCGAATGGCAGCCGGCGCAGGCAGGACGCCCGAACGAACATGTCGACGTCTTCGATTTCAACGACGTCCTCGCTCTACGAAATACGAGCAACGTCCGGCTCATCACCCACGGCGCGCAAGCGGTGCGTAGTGGCGATCGCATCGATCCGGCGCACGCCTGGGTGTGGGGCCTGGCCAGAACCGTGAACATCGAGCAGCCGCATCTGAACTGGAGCTGCGTCGATCTCGACGCGAGCGTGCCCGTCTCCGAGCAACTCGCGCTGCTGCAATCGGTGCCGAATGAAAATGAGGTCGCGTTCCGCGATGGCCAGGCGTTCGTGCCGCGTCTGGTGCGGGCCACGATCGCCGAAGCGCGAATCACGTTTCGCAGTGACGCCGCGTACGTCATCACCGGCGCGTCCGGCGCGCTGGGCCAGCACGTCGCCCGCTGGATGCGGGAAAACGGCGCGCAACATCTGATCCTGGTCAGCCGCAAATCGGGCATCGACGTAGCGGACCGCGACGCGCTCGACAACGTCTTCGAATCGCCGATCCCGATCAGAGGCATCATGCACGCCGCTGGCATCATCGATGACGCGCTTCTCGGCGATCTGACCTGGGACCGCTTCGAGCGCGTTTTCGCGCCGAAGGTTCAAGGCACCTGGAACCTTCACGAAAAAAGCCTCGGCCTGGACCTCGATTTTTTTGTCTGTTTCTCCTCCGCCGCATCGCTCATCGGCTCGCGCGGGCAGGCCAACTACGCCGCCGCGAACGCATCCATGGATGCTCTCGTACACCATCGGCGCGCGCTCGGATTGCCCGCCCTCTCGATCAATTGGAGCGCGTGGCTCGACAGCGGGATGGCCGCGAAGTCCGCCGATCGCATGGCGTCCATCGGGATCGACCTCATCGATCCGCGCGCGGGGCTGGAAAC
>JBAVBF010000101.1:0-4571 GCA_049586115.1 Thermoanaerobaculia bacterium
CAGTTAGGGGGTCCTTCGACCGTCCTGCGCCTCTCCGCGCTTCGCGCTACGAGGCTTCGGCGGCTCAGGATGACAGCTAGAACAATTCGTTGATCGGCTGGTACGTCCCGTCTTTTGCGAACGGGACGTATTCGAATCCGCGGTTCAGCGGGTCGTCGTGGCGGACGGTCGTGTAGTCGATGCCGAGGGCGGAGTAGAGGGTTGAGGTGACGTCCTCGGGGCGGATGTCGCGATTGGCGCTCCATCCGAAATCGCTGACGCTGCCGCCGGTCGCGTCGGTCTTGCCGATGACCTGACCGCCGCGTACGCCGCCGCCGGCCCAAACGGTGGTCATGCGCAGATTGTGATCGCGGCCGGCTTGATTGTTGAGAACGCCGACGGTGCGTCCGAACTCGGCCACGACGACGACGATCGTTTCGTCGAGCAGCGTTTTGCCGGCCACGGAGCCGGGCATCGCTGACAGATCGGCGAGCAGCGACGCGTAGGCCGGATCGAACTGGGCCATCTGCGTGTAGAGCGAGTTCACGCCGTTCCCGGGCTTGTCGTAGATGCCGCTGTGATGATCCCAGCCGCCGAGGGTGGCCTGAACGAAACGCGTGCCCTTGCCTGCGGCGACGAGATTGCGCGCGACGATGAGCGAATCGCCGAACGTCGTCGCGCCGTATTTCGTGTGATCGGCGGGCGAGAAGCTGAAGGTTGCGTTGATGTTCGGCGCGTCCATCAGCGCCTTCGACTGCGTGTAGAAGGCATCCATGTCGAGCGACGCTTTTCCGAGAATGCCGCTGGTGCGGTTGGCGTCGAGCGAGTGCAGGAACGACCAGCGGTCGGAGAAGCGCGTCACGCCGTCCGGATGCGCGATCGTGGGAAGACCGGTGGCGGCCGGCACGACCTGAAACGGCGCGTACGAAGCGGGGAAGTAGCCGGAGGACGGGATGCCGGCGGAGTTGAGGGCGATGAAGCCCGGAAGAACGTCGGTGGGCTGCCGTTTGAGCTGCGACTCGAGCGCGACGACGGCGCCGATGTGCGGCGCGATGGCGCCGGTGGCGCCGCCGGGATTGCGCGCGATCTGGGCCCACGACTGTCCGAGTGTATGAACGGCGGCCCACGAAAGTCCTGAGCGGACGAACGCCATCTTGCCGAGTTGCGCGGCGGTCATCGGCATCAGTCCCTGCGGGAAACGGACATTGTTGTTGTCGTACGACGTCGGGTTGAAATCAGACGGCGTCCAGGCGCCCTCTTTCAGATCCCAGGTGTCGATGTTGCTGGGTGCGCCCGGCAGGAAGATGAAGATGGCGTTTTTGGCGGTGTTGTGCAGGGTGACGTTCGGCGCCGTCGTGGCAGCCTGCAGGAGGCGCGGGCTGAAGACGTCGGCGAAAAAGGAGGCCACGAGACCCGTGCCGGCGATCTGCATGAAGCCGCGGCGCGAAAAGCCTTCGCTTTTGCCCAGCGGAAATCCGCTGGCCTTGGTGCAGTCAGGGCACTCGATGGTGCTCTTGGGAAGTCTCGGCTTTGCCATGGTCGTCAGTCCTTAATTGAACAGAAACTCGACGGAGTTGAGAAGCACCCATTGCAGGTCTTCAGTCTTCGCTTGCAGTGTGCCGCTCTTCAGATACGCAACGGCCTGCGTCTTTTCGGCCGCGGTCGGATAGCGGGACAGCGTGTAGAGATACAGCTGGTCGGTGATGACGTTCGGATCGGTCGTCGAGGCCAGTGTCTTTGCGACGGTCGAATTGGCGGTGTTCCTATGCGTGCGATTCACGACGACGGTCCCGTCATTCATCAGCGATAGGGCCTGCGCGATCGAGCTGTCATTGGAGCGTGCCTGGTCGTCGCGGTTGCCGCGGCCGAATTCATCGAGGAAGCGGCCATAGACGTTGTTGCGAACCTCGAGCGTGTCCGGCAGCTTCATCGCCGAGGTCACGGCAGGCAGCCCGCCGCTGACGTTGTAGGTAACCGGAACGCTGGTCGCTTTCGCGATCGCATCGAGCATCGACTCCGCCATCAGACGGCGCGGGATGTGGCGCGCGTAGTACGGCGTCCACGACTCATTCCACGTCGCTGCGGGGTATTGCGTCGAGAGCTGGTACGCGTTCGACATCACCATCGTGCGCAGAATGGCGCGCAGGTCGTAGTGGCTCGTCGTGAAATCGTTGGCGAGAAGCGTCAGCAGGTTGGGGTGGTTAGGCTGAAGAGTTTGTCCGGCGGGCACATTGTTCGGATCGAGCCGGGCCGGATCGATGTTGTTGGCCGGCTCGACGATGCCGAGGGTGAACAACTCTTTCCAGAGATAGTTCACGGTGGCGATTGCAAACTGCGGCTGCGCGGTCAGGATGCGTCCATAGGCATCGCGCCACGGTTCGCCGGCGCGCGGCTGCTCGCTCGTGAACAGAAAGGCCGGATTGACGCTGGCCTGGCTGCCGATCGGAACGCGCGCCGTCTTGTTGCCGGAGTTCGTGTTCAGGTTGTACGCGCCGTTGGGTTTGTCGCTGATGGTGAAACTCGACTGATTGTCGCCCGGCGTCGTGCGCTTGGCCTGGCCGCGCGAAAAGAATGCGGCGTTGCCCCAGAAATCGTAGCGGGCGTGCGACTTAAGATACCAGTTGACCGCTTCGAGATGCCCGAGGCCGTTGTGGCAGGAGAGGCACTGCATCGGCATGCCGAGAAACATCACGCCCGACTCGGCCGCGAGATTGTCGTATGTATCCTGCGCCGGTCCGTTCGCCTGGATCTGCCGGACCCAGAAGTTCGCCGCGCCGGTGGTGAAGCTGTCGCCAGACGCGCCGATGATCTCGCGCACCATCTGGTCGTACGCTTTCTTGTTCCTGATCGAGTCGTGAATGTACGTGTAATACGCGTTGCGGCCCGCCGGCTGTTCGCGGCTGCTCGATGAGACCTGGACGTTCTGTACGAGATCGCCGAACCACATCGTCCAGCGATCGACGAATGCATCCGAGGCGAGCAGCGCGTCGATGGTTTTCGTGCGCTTGTCGGCCGTCTTGTCGTTGAGGAACGCCTGCACCGAGGCAGGATCGGGGATCTGGCCGGCCAGATCGAGGTTCACGCGGCGGAAGAACTCTTCGTCCGAGGAGATCGCCGACGGCACGATTCCGTCGGTCTTCATCTTTCCGAAGATTTCGTTGTCGATGTAGTTGACGGAGACCGGATAAACCGAGGTGCCTCCCAATATCGGCTCGACCGCCCGGCGCCGTCCGCTCGGCGCGACCGCCTCGGCATTCACTGACAGCTGGTGGTAAAGGCCGCCCTGCTGCTCGTGCGGCGAGCGGAGGTCGAACGGGCCGAAGGGGAACGTTTCCTTTTCAGCGCCGAGCAGGAGCGCCGGCGCGACGACCGCGAGTGCTATCCATTGTTTCATGGCGTTTTTGACTCCCGTCACAGGCGAATGTTTACATCGTACGCCTGTGATGGTTGCGGCTTGGGTTGGCCGTCACATTCACGCGGTTTGAAGCGTACACGGACGGAACGCCGGCGAGGACGCCAGCGGTCCGGCGGTCTCACTTCACGACGCCGGATCGACTTCGTGGAGCTTGCGGATGTCGACGGAGATCGTGCCGTCCGGATCGAGCGGGTTGAACATGTTCCGGAACTTGGCGCCCCAGACGATCTCATCGACCTTGTATGACGAGCGCGTATGCACGTTCTGCGAGAACGTTTCGTCGAAGCCGTTGAGCAGGATGAGCAACTCGGCATCGAGCGCGCGCAGGTCGTCGGGCGAGCAGGTGTTGAGCGGACTCGTTTCGTCGATCGGATGGACGATGGTCCACGCCAGCGGAAAGAAGACCACGCGGTCGCGCTCGAGCTTGAGCGGGATGAATTCGCGGTCGGTGGCCTGGCCGCCTCGCTTGCGACGCGCCAGCAGCACCTTCGCTTCCATCTCCACGATCTCGTTCCGCTTTTTGTTGACGATGCGGAACATGAGCGCCGTCTTGCCGCGATACGGCGCGATCACCGCGATCTCACTGAACGCGATCTCGGCCCGCGGCCGCGCGAACCTCGCGAACATGATGCCGGCGATGATCGCGAATCCGAGCAGTCCCACCAACGATTCGAACGCGACCAGGGCGTTCGCGACGACGGTGACCGGAACGACGTTGCCGTAGCCGATGGTGGCCATGCTGTCGACGGAGAAGAAGAAAGCGGAAATGAAGCGCTCCATCATCGCTTCGTTGCCGAATCCGGTCAGGGCCTCCGTGCCGCAGGCGACGAACGCCGCGGCGAAGAGTGCGTTCAGCACGAGGTACGCGGCGGCAACGTAGCCGAGGAACTTCGGCCAGCTGATCGTCAAAAAGTAGTGATACGTGGAGAGCGCTTCCCAGTATCCAAGCCCTTCGCGGCGAACGTTGAACGTGCCGTCGCGATTCAGCAGCCGCTTGCGGCTCTCGCGCGAGACGACGCTGCCGAAGCCGAGGTCGAGATTGGGATCTTCGGTAGGGACGGGCCGGAGGTCGGCAGACATGGGTTAGTAGGTTAGTGGATTCGTGGGTACGTAGATTAGGAAAAGCAAAGCGTAGCGCCAGCGGCTCGCTGGCTGGACCGCCGCCGGCTCGGCGGCA
>JBAVBF010000102.1:0-20155 GCA_049586115.1 Thermoanaerobaculia bacterium
GTCGTCGAGCGCATCTCCGAATTCGCGCGCGCCGCCGTCGATCGGAAGACGTCAGCCGACACGCGCGCCGCGACGATCGCCGTCATTCACCACTTGGCAACCGACTTCTCCCCCATCTGCCCCTTCATCACCGCCGTCTTCAACCGTTGATCGTTACCGGAGGTCGATTGTCACGAGCGCGCGCTCGCCGCTGGGGAGGCCGCCCTCGCGACTTTCAATGACTGCGTCCGGGCTCATATTGAAGGCGTGGCGGATGTCAGACTCGGCGCCGCGGACGAACGACTCAGTTCCCACCGGGAGGGTCATGTCGAGCTTGCTGACCGGCGCGCGGAGGCTCTTCTGCGCCGCCGTCTTCGCGCCGCGAACTTTGGCGATGACCTCGGTCAGAACGTGGTATGGGTACGCGTTTTGCGCCTCGAAGCCGGCCGTCACTTCCTCGACCGACGGCCACCGCTGCAGGTGCACCGACCGCCCGTCCGCCGCGCCGAACGTCCACGACCAGACCTCCTCGGTCATAAACGGAACGACCGGTGCGAGGAGGCGCAGGAAGACGCGCAACGTACGCGCCAGCGTGGCACGGCCCGACATCGTCTCGGCCGTCTCCTCCGTCGCGTACGCGCGCACCTTCACCAGCTCGAGGTAGTTGTCGCAGAAGTCCCAAAACGCCTGCTCTGAGATCTGAAGCGCCGAGGCGTACTCGAACGACTCGAACGACTCGCTCGCATTCTTCACCACCATCGCAAGCTGCGACAGGAACACCTGGTCGACTTCGACGGTGATCGGCGTCGTCTCCGCGAGCGTCCCCGCAGCCGTCCGCTCGAAATGCTGCGCAACGAAGCGACCGGCGTTCAAGATCTTCGTCGCCAGGCGGCGTCCGATGCGGAAGAGCGCGGGGTCGTACGCCGTGTCGACGCCGAGGCGCGCCTTGGATGCCCAGTAGCGGACCGCGTCGGCCGAGTGCTCTTCGATCAGAGCCTGCGGCGTCACCACGTTCCCCTTTGACTTGCTCATCTTCTTGCGGTCGGGATCGACGATCCAGCCGCTGATCATCGCGTGCTTCCACGGGATCTCGCGCTCATGCATCCACGACTGCACGATCGTGTAGAAGGCCCAGGTTCGGATGATCTCGTGCGACTGCGGGCGCATGTCGGTGGGGAAGAGGAGGCGGTGCCGCTCCGGATCGTCGATCCAGCGGCTCGTGATTTGCGGGCTGAGCGACGATGTCGCCCATGTGTCCATCACGTCGGGATCGCCGGCGAAGCCGCCCGGCTGATTGCGCTTCGACTCATCGTAGCCCGGTGGCGCCTGCGCTAGCGGGTCGACCGGCAACGTCTTCTCGTCCGGCCGGATGATCTGATCATGCAGGATCTCGCCTTCGTCGGATATCCGATACCAGACCGGGAACGGAACGCCGAAGTAGCGCTGTCGGCTGATGCACCAGTCCTGATTGAGACCGTTCACCCAGTGCTCGTAGCGGACGCGCATGTGTGGCGGGTGCCACTGGATGCGGCGTCCCATTTCGAGAAAGTCCTCGCGATGCTCAAGCAGCTTCACGAACCACTGCCGCGAGGTGATGAACTCGATCGGTTTGTCGCCTTTCTCGTAGTACTTCACCGCCTGCTTGACCGGTTGTTCGCGCAGTAGCGCGCCATCCTCGGCCAGCATCGCCGCGATCCGCTTCTTTGCCTCGTTTACCGTCTGTCCGACCAGCGTGGCGTAGCGCTCGTTCGCCTTGTCGGGGTCGAGCGAGACGAAAGGATCCTCGCCGAAGCGGATCGGCTTGAGACGGCCGTTCGGATCGAGGATCGACTTCACGGCAATGCCGCTTGTCGTCTTCCACCACGTCACGTCGGCCCCGTCGCCGAACGTGCAGATCATCATGATCCCGGTGCCTTTATCCATCTCCACGTGCGTCGCAGGGACTATGGGGACCGGAGAGCGGAAGACCGGCGTGATGGCGGAGTGGCCGAAAAGGTGCTGGTAGCGCGTGTCGTCGGGATGTGCGACCAGCGCGACGCACGCCGGCAGAAGCTCCGGACGCGTCGATGCGATCGTCACGCTGCTGCCGTCGTCGATGTCGAACTTGAAGTCGTAGAACGTACCGTTCACCTCGCGGTCCTCGATCTCCGCCTGCGCCACGGCGGTATGGAACGTCACATCCCACATCGTCGGCGCGACGGTCTGGTAGACCTCGCTGCGGTTCAGCATGCGGAGGAACGCGAGTTGCGCCGTGCGGCGGCAGTGGTCGTCTATGGTCGCGTATTGCAGTGTCCAGTCGTACGAGATACCGAGCATCGTGTAGAGCGCCTCGTAGACCTTCTCGTCCTCCGCCGTGAGCGCGGCGCACGCCTCGATGAAGTTTGGACGCGAGATGTAGACCGGCTTCTGTTTCGGATCGTCGAGCCGCCGCGGTTTCCAGTTCGGGTCGTACGGGAGGCGGGGATCGCAGCGGATCCCGAAGACGATTTCCACGCGACGTTCGGTCGGGAGGCCGTTGTCATCCCAGCCGATGGGATAGCAAACATTCTTGCCAATCAACCGCTGGTAGCGCGCGATCGTGTCCTGCTGTGTGTAGCTGAATACGTGTCCGATGTGTAGCGACCCCGATACCGTAGGAGGTGGAGTATCGATTATGAAGGTCTTTTCGCGCGGTGCGTTCCGATCCCAGCAAAAAACGCCGGCATCGATCCAGTGGCGGGCCCATTTACCTTCGACGGCGGTATGTTCGCGTTGAGTTGGAACCGAATTCTGTGTCACCGATGACTCCTCTAATACGTGCGAACTCACGGGAATGTCGTCGGTTCACGCCGAGACATCCCCCGTCCGAAGGCTAGCACACGAAGATCCCTTTATTTGTGGAAGAGCGGAGAGCAGTTCTTGGTACGCTAGCGGAGTGGTCAGCCGCGCGCGAACAGATGCGAGAGCCCACGAACGATTCGCCGTGCGACGGAACTGTTCGGCTTCGCCTTCGATAAGTGTGCCTCATAGCGGCGACCCCAACTCGGCGGCACGAATGTGAGTGCGTGAGGAAGTGAGTTATGTGTGAGGTTCGACTGGATGAGGAGACGATAGCGTTCGTTCGGCAGCAGCACGTCTTCTTCGTCGCGACTGCGGCTGCCGAAGGGCGCGTCAACGTCTCTCCGAAGGGCCTCGACACACTCCGGATTTTGTCGCCTGAGCGTTTGGCATGGCTTGATCTCACGGGCAGCGGCAACGAAACCGCCGCCCACCTCGGTATCGACCCTCGTATCACGCTCATGTTCTGTGCCTTCGAGGGACCGCCCCGGATCACGCGCGTGTACGGCCGGGGTCTAACTATCCGACCTCGGAACCCCGCGTTCGGTGATCTTCTCACCCACTTTCCTAACCTCCCGGGTGCACGCCAGATCATCGTTGTCGATGTCGAGCTTGTCACCCGATCCTGTGGTGAAGCAGTTCCTTGTTTTGAGTTTCGCGGGCAACGCTCTGAACTTATCTCGTGGGCCACGGGGCTCGGCCCCGCCGGGCTTGAGGCGTACTGGCGCCAGCGCAACGCTGTTAGCATTGACGGGTTCCCGACGGAACCGCTGACTGAAGCCCAGCTATCTCACAGCAGCATAGCTTCCGAGAGTGTCACACAGCCTGCCGAAGTCAGGGAGCGCTCCGGCGGCGGCCCGGTAGATCAATGAGTCTCCCATCCCAAGTCCGCGATGCGCTGCAGCATGCCGGGATTGACGTGCGGGCAGCCTCCAATCGTGTCGCCCCATTTGTGCGCGCCACGGAAACCCGCCGCCTTCACTGGCTTGAACCGTATGTCGGGGTCCCGGTTTGGGCCAAACTTGAAAACCATCAAGCGACGGGTTCGTTCAAACTTCGCGGCGCCGTCAACCGGTTGATTGACGTACCGGCAGGCACAACGGTTATTGCAGCCTCAGCGGGAAACCACGGCTTGGCCGTCGCTCATGCGGCGAATGTACTGGGCCTCATGGCGAATATTTGCGTGCCAGTCAATGCCAGCGGGCTGAAGAGGGACCGAATCACTGCTCTCGGGGCCGGCCTCGTGGAACAGGGTGCTTCAGTGGCCGAGGCTCGCGGCCACGCCCTCGCATTAGCCCGTCGACATGGCTGGACCTTTATCTCCCCTTTCAACGACGCCGCCATCGTGTCGGGCCAAGGTACCGCCATCCTAGAGTTTCTAAAGGACTGTCCAGAGCTAACGACGCTGGTGATTCAGATCGGTGGCGGCGGGCTCTTGGGTGGTGCCTTGGGGGCGGTGATGGCCACTGGCACCGACGCCACTGTATTCGGCTGTGAACCCGCCCGACACGCGAGCATGAAATGGAGTCTCGAAGGTCGACGGTCCACGGTACCGCCAAGTGGCACGCTCGCTGATGGCCTCGCCACAGATCTAGAGCCCGGCTCGATAACGCTCGATCTGGCCCGCGCAGCGTCGATTGACATCGTGTCTCTCGATGAAGCTGAGCTCGCTGCTGGCGTCGCAGCACTACTTGTTCATGAGAGCCTTCTCGTGGAGGCCGCGGGCGCCGCGCCCGTGGTGGCCGCGTTGCGGCTCGCGCGCATGGGGCGACTTCACGGCCCCGTTGGCATCGTGTTGTCCGGCGGCAATATCCATCACTCCACTCTCGCTCGCGCGCTCGGCTGGCCCCAACTAGATCCAGAGATCCTTACTCTGTTGGACCTCCGCGGGCGATCGACCGCACGAACGCCGCTGGTACGACTCAATGATCCGGCACCTGCCCAGCAAATACCTCTCGCCGGAAAAAGCCTGGCGGAAGACCTAGTCGGCCTCCGTGCACAATTGGTCGGGCACCTTGACGATCAAGCGAGAGCCCTGGACGCCTTCCAGGTGCACTGTCGCGATATGAACTTGGACACGCCCGCGCAAACCGTCACTTTGCTGGAGACCCTGACTGACCTCACGCGGACGTTTGCCCACGCGGCGCCAGAGGGTCCCGCACCTATGGAGGAGCTGGCCATCCGTGTCGGGATGAATGTTTATTCAGCACTCAGCGGCGGGCTGGAGTGGTGCTCTCCTGCGTATAGCCAAGCGGTCGTCCCCCAGTTTTTCGATCTCGCGGCGCAGGACAATGGCGGCGTGAACTATGAGAGGTATGGGCACTCGGAGACTGCGCGAATTGAGGCACAACTCCAGGATGTGCTTAATATCCCACCTGACCGCTGGGGCGTCATGGTGACCTCATCGGGTATGGCCGCCTACACCCTAATTGAGGGCCTTCTACTGCGGCATCGCGTGGATCGTGATACTGCCGTGGTCACGGCACCCTACATCTATTTCGAAGCTGCCGAGCAGCTTGAACAGCTCCCAATCGATGTGCATCGCGCGCCCGGATGGGCGGCGGCCGACATCGCGAACCTTGCCGCGGACACGGATGCCCGCTTGGTCCTGGCGGATCCTCTGGCCAATATCGCGGAGCAGCGCCTCGTAGACGTGGCCGAACTCATACAGCTGCTCCACCCCGAAACGACCCTGCTGGTGGATGGCTCAATGATGCCAGGCGGTGCATTGCCCGGGCTGCTGTCGGCGGCTGGGAGCCGACATCTGCTGTACTACGAGAGTTGTTCAAAGTATCTGCAGTTGGGTCTGGATATGGCGATGGCGGGCGTCGTTGTGCATCCGGTCGAGTTGCGTCCGGTACTCGCCCGCCTTCGTCGCAACATGGGGCTCGCCCTAACCCGCGCGGCGGCGCGCCTTTTTCCAGTGTATGGAAGAGAGCAATTCCTTGCGAGAATCGTGAGAATGGAAAGAGCAGCAACATTCGTTGCCGGGGTACTTTCAACCCACCCGGCGGTAGTTCGTCAGGCGGCTGTCGTACATCCATCGCTTCCTACTCACCCAGACGCGTCGTTGGCGGCGGGACTCGGCAGGACGGGCGGCTGCGTCACGTTTGTACCAGATGGCGCGCTCGCAGCGGGCGCGGACCCGCTCAATGTGCTGATCGATCATATTCTCGCTTCCGCCCGAGCACGACGGGTACCCTTGGTAAAGGGCGTAAGCTTCGGGTTCTCGGTTCACCGCCTGTGTGCTGCTTCGGCGATGGCAGAAGAGACTGCACCTTTTCTCCGGCTCTCCGTCGGCGATGTCGACGAAGTAAGCGCCGTTGCTCTAGCTGAAATCATCGCTGAGGGGTTCGCATCATACGAGGCCAGAGTGGGAGGGACGGGATGACTTCATCGGTGGGGGAGAATTACCGTCGCTTGCGGCGCGACGGCTGGATCTACCTGCGTTACTCACTAGCCACTCTGGGCCTGTTCGGTCTGGCGGGCACAGCCATCCTAATCGTCGATCCACTGCTCCTTTGGATACCACTCTCCCTCGCACAAGGCCTCGCACTGGTTGGCTTTTCCAATGCTGCACACGAATGTACGCATGGCAACTTCGCGCGTACTGCTCGCGGTAACCGCATAGTCGGAGCGCTCTGGATGCTTCCGCTTCTCCTTCTCTTCGCGGTGCATCGCCGATATCACCTAGCGCACCACCGCCACACGGCTCAACCCGATGATCCGGAGGGTGCCTTCGCGTACACGCGCACACCAAGCGTGGCGCCCTACTTACGCGGAGCCTTACGTTGGGCGGTGTTTCCGAGCCCCCTCCATTGCCTCAACTGGTATCAGGCGGTACGCATCATTTTCGGGCGGGCTTTGCCTTGGGGGCAGGGTCGAGACGACCGTAGATTCGTCGGCTGGAACGCGGTCGCCCTATTAGCCTGGCTTGTGGGAATGGGCGTCGCAACTCTCGCAGCGCATTGGCTAATCTTTGTCTACTGGCTGCCCGTATGCGTAGTTGGCCCTTTCGTGGCGTGGTGCACGGCCCTGCCGAAGCACGTCGGAGCAGGGCGGACCATTGACCCGACTGACAACACGCGGACCGTGCGGACGTCACGCTGGCTTCAGGCGGCGCTCTGGAACTTCAACCTCCACACGGCACATCATGCCCATCCCGGAGAACCGTTCTATAACCTACCTCTAGTGGATGCCCAACTCGGAGCAAGCGTACGCCATCAGGCGACTGGCTATCTAGCGTTCCACTTTCAACTCGTTCGCTCTCTATGGACCGGAAAGCCTCTGGAGGGGGCCGCGCGTTGACTGAATCCACCGTCATCTTTATCGAGGCAAGCGAAACCGGCGCAGGCCGAGCCACCGCCCTCGCTGCCGCTCGCCGCGGGTACACGGCGGTCCTCTTCTCACGAGATCCTGCCGGCTATGGTCGTAAGGTTCTCGATGCTTTCAGCGTCATCGTCCGAGTCGACACGCACGATGTGCAAGCGATCCGGAGCAGACTTGCGCTGACGCGCGCCGCCTCGTCGGTTGCCGCGGTGCTAACTACCAATGATTTTTATGTCCGCCAAACTGCCAACGCGTGTGCGTGGTTATCTCTCCCCGGACTCTCGCCTGACGCAGCGCTCGTCTGTCACGACAAGCACGCCCTGCGCGTTTTTCTGGCGACGGTGGCGCCAGAGCTCAATCCGCGCTGGGCGTGCTTGGACCTCGATGCAGGATCTGCTGAAGCACTAGAAACAGCCAAATCGCTTGGTTGGCCGATACTCGCGAAGCCCGCTGACGCAAATGACAGTCTGCTCGTGCGACAGCTGACAGATGGGGCCGGGCTCGCTGCTTGGAAAGCCGAGCTTGCCGCGATGTGCCTGGACGTTACTGGGCAGCCTTTTTGTCGAAAGGGGCTCTTGGAAGAGGTCGTCGAAGGTCCTGAGTACAGCGCCGAGGTTGCACGTGACGCGAACGGGAACATTGAAGTAGTTGCGGTCTTTGATAAGGTACTGGCGGGCTGGACGCACGCTCCATTCGTAAAGCTCGGATCGGCCTTCCCGGCTGACTCACGCGCCACGGCATCTGTACTGCCCGCTGTTGAGCGGCTTGCCGCAGCGCTTCCGCCTTTCGTCGGTGTCTTGGACGTAGACCTTCGCATTACGTCGAAAGGAAGACCGATTGTACTTGAGGTCAATGGCCGAATGGCGGGCGATCAACTCTCCAGCCATTTGGTCCGTCTGGCGACCGATTGGTCTCTGCCCGATCTCGCTGTCGGCCTAGCGCTCGGCGAACCCCTAACACGACCCCCTGCGGCGCACCGTGCCGTCGCTGTGCACCGAGTCTTCGTAGCAAGGGACGGGGTATTCCAAGGCGTGGGCAATGTCAACGAGCTCAGATCGATGGCGGGAGTAATCGAGGTGCTTGAGCTCAAATCACGAGGTTTGCCGATTCGGCGGGCCCTGTCTAACCAGGATGTCGTCGCGTCAGTCCTCGCATCTGGCGCAACCGCGAGCGAGGCCAACGCAAGGGCAAGGGACGCCGCGAATGCTGCGCAAATCGTAAGCGACCTGCCATTGCCTGCATGGACTGTCAACGACGCGAACGCGGCGTTTGCAGGAAGTGACCCGCAACAACTTGAGCACGCCCACCGCCGTCTCGCGGCCTGCCTCTCCCCGCGATTCTCGGAGTTAGCGACTACCGATGAGCGGAGTCCAAGCACCGTACTTGAAGGGATCGTGCTCACCGAAGCCTTCCTGGCGAGCGCACGTAGGCGGGCACTTCGGCTGCCTCCTATCGCATCTCCGAGCGAAGTCGGTACTTGGTGGCAGCGGCACGTATCAAGGGAGAGCATGACTCTGCACCCCTTATTTGACTTCCTGGCTCACCGCGCCGAGCCGAAGCAGTTCGCATCGTTCTTGGCTCAGGACCTCGGCGTGCACGTACCGTTCGACGACGTCCTGTCGTCACTGGTCGTCGGGAGCCGCGGGGAGATCCGCAAGGAACTCCTGCAGAATCTTGCTGACGAAATTGAAGGGCAGTCTCCACATTTGGAACTCGCTCGACGGCTAGCGGATCACGTCGGCGTTATTCTCGGGGCCGGCATTGCTGCGTCTGCGCCCGCACTCGCTTGTTCAAACGCTCTGCTCGTTCTCTCCAGGTACCGGTCTCTGTTCCCTGAGGCGATCGGTTATCTCGCGTGCCTCGAAGCAACGACGCCCGCACGGTTCGCAGCCTTGGCGGCTGGCGGGGCACGCCTCGGTTTCTCAAAGCCCTTGCTGACCTACTATCTAGAGCATGTGGAGGCCGACGTCGAGCACGCGGACCGCTGGTTGAAACAGGTGGTCACACCTTGGCTCGAGAACCACCCAAACCACGGCGCCCGCATCTCGGAAGGAGTCGCCCTTCGCCAGGTACTCTCCTCTACGTTTTGGGATGCCTGCCTCGCGACAATCCACCTCCCGGCACTCCCGGCCGACATTGATGGTCAAGACCCCGAAGGCTTCTGAAAGGAGCAACGAGCGCCCGCGAGATCCGAACCAGTCGGCGAGGAAGCAGCTGGGACAGACTCCGCGCAAACGCTCTGACCATGACGTAGCCGAGCGAGACGCCGCACACGACGGGTCCGAACGCCAGATTGTCCATGTGCCAGTCGGTGCTGGCCTTCGGCGCAAAGTGCCAAATGATCGTTTGCATCAGCTGCTCGGCGTTCACCGCCGCGACAGCAGCGGCGCGGCCACAGGACGGATGCGAGGACTACGGGGATCGGTGGGGCCGTGGTCCTGGCGGAACGCTTGGCAGTGATGGAGGAACGCAAGCGCCAATTGAGTGGTCGCACGGTGGCCCGTTGCGGTGCGTCTGGAAAGGAGTTGGGCCTACGTCGTGCGGCGCGCGAACATTGTCGACAACGAACCGCTTCGCGCCGGCCACCGAAAACCTCACCTATGACGGCTCCGCGCGGGGCACACCTTAATTTTCTCTTAATTTTCACACAGATTCGACTCGCGCGAAAAGCAAAGAGCTTAGCGTAAGTGCTGGCAGGCGAAGCGATTACAATTGGTTGCGGGGGGTCGGGATTTGAACCCGCGACTGTATGAGGATTGCGAGCGACGCGGCGCGACTCAAGCGGAGGCAGCATGACCAAGCGCAACAGTCCTTTCAAACCACGGCGCGCGCGATCGACGAGCACGCCTCTGCTCAAACATCACGTCAAAGACACACTCTCCTGGCGGGATCACGACCTGCCCGTCTCCTGCACCATCACGGTTGACCAAGACGGAACGATCGCGATCCGCACCGGACGAATTCCGCTCAACAAGGATACTTTTTGGATCGTCGAAAAAGTTCCAGGCCATGGACGTCTCGCCACGTGGGCACGCTTGCGGGCAGCGACCAAGGAAGGCCTCACTGTCGAAAGCGATCACGTCACCATGACCGGCCGCAACGACCGCACCGGCCCAAAGATGAGCACCGTCATGATTCACGGGCAACTCAGCATGCTCGCCGTCCACCACAGGACACCACCAACGACGGCGGCCAGTTGCCTGCTCGTCTACCACACTATCGGCATGCAGGGCTTTGGCGTGCAGCACGCCACCACGTCTCTTGGCAACATCCGTATGGCCGGACCAGCCGAGATTCAGGACTACGACCATCTCGCCGGCAGAATCCAAATCACCGCGCACGATCACGAAACCAGCACGATCGACGAATGGACGAACGAAGCAGACGAGCGCATCGCACAAATTCTGCTGATCATCAGCCTCGCTGAAGGCAAGCTTGTTGAGTGGAGCATCCGACAAAGTGCCACTAGTGACGGCAAGCTCTTTCGCACCGATTTCTACGGAGCAAAGCACACGGGGACACCACGCGACGGCGTCGGCCACTTTCTCAACCTCCAGCCGATCCTCGACCTGGCAATAGCGCGCTACACCGAAGACCTCCGACGCACTACCGGAATAGAGCTCGCCATCAGACTCCTCCTCGCACAACCCGTGCACGCCGAGCTGCAACTCATCACGGCAATGACCGCACTCGAACACCTCACCAGCATCTACAACAAACAAGCGCCGATACCGCCCCCAGTAGCGCAGGACGCGTTCGCAACGGTCATCCGCCCAGCACTCGAAGCGGCATTCGACACCGCGATCGCCAAGACGCCGCACGACGCTGAGGGAGCGATTATCGTGCGCAACAAGATCGCCGGCATCAACAACACCGTACTAAAACAGCGGCTCGACACCATGCTGCGCGACTACAACGTCCCGATCGCTGGACTCGAGAAACACATCGATAGGGCGGTCCGCGCCCGAAACGACATCGTCCACCAAGGAACGACGAAAGCAGCCTTCCCCGAGTTCTACCTTTACGTCGCCGTACTCCGAGAGGTACTGAAGCGAATCATCCTCACCCTCCTCGAGTACAAAGGGCAATACATCAGCTTTCTCAACGGCCAGGAGTTCCTCGAGTTCCCGCCGGCGAAGACATCCATCACATGAACCGAGAGTTGACCCTTCGCTTCGTGGAATGCGATGTGAAAGCGTTGCCACTTGTGCATAGCTGTGTACACTTATGCACATGGCAGCCAAGACAGACTGGGACCGCGCGCTCGCGCGCGCGAAGAAGCGACCTCTGACGACAGGACCTGCGATTGCGGCTCACGGTCAGAGCCTCACGCGCCTAGTGCGCGAAGGCGCTATCGAGCGGGTGGCGCGGGGGACAGTTTCGAAAGCGTTCCCCTATCTCGGCGGAGGAACTGCAACGTTAGGTGGTTCTCATTGGACTTTGCGCGAATCGTCGGCACCTTCGCCTTCCCGATGTCTAGTGCAATAGTCGCTCAGCCGAAGAACCCGTCAGGGCGCCCACGTTGATCGCTATGAGCTCGGGTGCGAGCGTGTCAAAATCAGGTAGCCTGTTCGTAATGTCAGATCGTTCATGGCGAACGCTCGCACGTCGCGATCTTGGTGTCGCCACGACGATGAGTGATGCCATCGCGGGCGGCGTGAACCTACATGAGAGTACCGTCGGCCAACTTCGCTCGGCCTCGCGATTGTTTCTGATGTCAGACATCGGCGGGGATCACAAGGCGGCAACTCATCGCGCTCACGCGTTCTTGATAACCGATGCTGATTCCGTTGCTCGCTGGACTGCGTTGTGGTCGCCTGTCCGGCGTCGGTTTCTCGCCGACGGGAGACGAATGTCGTACGAGCGTCTTAGCGACCAACGTCGACGTGCAGCGCTCGATGGGTGTCTTCGGGCGGCGGATTCACTTCACGGCTTCCTAATCACTGTGTTGATCGACAAGCGTCTGCAGCTATTCACAGAAGGCCCTCCTCCGGGCGAATTTCAGCGCTGGAAGCTGGAACCATTTCGACGGCTGCTTGCGGCGCAGCTGGCTGGCTATGCGATTTGCTCGGCGCTTACCGCCGGGACGTCGCGGTCCTTTCAGAACACGTCGTTCTACCGCCACCATCAACGCTGAGAGTCAAGAGTAGGCAACTCATGGCTTTGGTGTGCAAAAGGTACCGGGAGCCTGAAGCATGTCGCGGTAACCGTCGAATCGAACGAACCGCAATCATTGTTTCTTGTTCGGAGACTTCGGTTTTCGGTTGGTTGAAGGCTCGGTAGTGCGTTCGCCACGGGGAACAAATCTAAGCGTGTGGTTCCTGTCGAGTTTTGGTACTCGCTCCTTCGCGTCAAGTCCGTTCACGACGACCGCGCAATCCTTCTGCCAACCGGCGATCCAAATCTTTAGATCGCTCTCCCAGACGAGAGGAAACGTGAGCGCTGCGCGCCAAGCAACGTCATACGTGATCGTGCCCTTTGCCTGCAGGAGAGACATCACGAACTCGCGAGCCATGCGCGTGTAGCGTTCCCGGAGATGTTCGTAGTGCGTCGGCATGATGATGTCGATAGGCCCGAAGAGGTCACCCTGAACCTTCGTCGTCTCACTCTTTCGCCGGGCGGCCGCCTCCTGCACCTCGAGCATCAAAGCCATGGCATTTTTCTCCGCGGCTTTGAACACCTGCAGGCCTACGCGGTTGCGCGTCGCATAGATCAGATGGAAGGCGGTTCGACTGATTGCTGGATCGAGCACCATCGCCGCTGCGACATGCTCAAATTTCCCTCGCACCTTCAGATTACGAAAATATTCGCCGATGAGGGAGTCTTCCTTCTCCTCAAAGGCCTTCCCCTGAACTTTCGTCTGAAAATCCGCCGATCCGAACATCTGCGCGAAGCTCTCGGTCGTCTGTTTCTGGGGTGATTCAACAAAGCGGCGAATGTGACTCGTCATGAAGTTGACCAGGACCTCGAGAGGGTTGAGCTTCAGGAGTGGCTCGATTGTCTGCATCGCGAAGCCGGTCCAGCCCGTAGGGTCGATGAAGACGAACGGGAAGTTCCTTCCGCCACCGCCCTTGATGAAACTGATCACCGACTGAATGTTGTCTTCGAACTCCCCGGGTATCGTCTTGATCTCCGCATCTGAGACGGCGTCGGCGAATGCTTTGAGTTCTTTGTACGCCTTTTTCTTTTTCTCGATAAACAGGCATCGGATTCGGATGGTGCGGCCAGTCTTTGCATACGTTTCGCGGGCCTTGCGGAGCTCTTCCAAGGCAATCGAGAACGACGCGTCACTGAGGTCATTGGACACGGCATTCCACGGTCCCGAAAAACAGTCCACATACGTTAGCGTGTCGCAGAAGCTGCCGACTTTATGGGCCCATGCGCTGACGTACTGCCGGAGGATGGCATGCTTGACGAGCGTCTGCTCCCGACCTTCATAGACATTCTTGTCAGCCACGATGGTGCCTACATCCTAAGTGAGAGCAAAGGATCTGTTGATGCCGCTGATGGCTTCGAGACGGGTCGCGCGTGAGGCCATCGCAGCTGAGGCGATCGGCGGAAATTCGTCGTGCGTCTTTCCGTCAAGGGTTCGGCCGGCGGTCTTTTTCCGGACGCCGCCCCACTGCTTAAAGAAGAACGGAACGCCTGCCGCGGCACATTGATCCCGGACCGAGGTGACCCATGCGCGATGGAGGGGCCGTGCTCCCGGACCGCTTTCGCCGCCAACGATCACCCACGAGATGCCGTCGAGGTCGAACTTCCCTAGGTCTTCAAGCAGCGGTTCCACGGACAGAAACCGGATGTACGCTGGCGCAGCGCGGAGGTGTTCGATTCGGGGCAATCCGCTCTTCCGGTTCTCCGCGCTCACCCCCCACCAGACGTTCGGGAGATGCGCGGCGAATGAAAGCTTTGTTTCGAGCAGGTCACGGAGCCGATCAGATCTTTTGGTCAGCACTTGAAAGGTGTGCCAATGACAGATCTGCATGACCTTCGCGACTTCCACGACGTACTCGTCAGGGACATCGTTGTGAAACAGGTCGCTCATGGAGTTGACGAAGATCATTCGGGGGGATGCCCAGCGAAGGGGCTCCGCCAGTTTCTCCGGAACGAGCCGAAGATCGAATCCACGCTCGTACGGATGGCCGGCGACCCCGCGGAACCTCTCGGCAAACGTCTCTGCGTAACAGTGCCGGCAGCCTTCGCTGATCTTCGTGCAGCCTCGGACGGGATTCCACGTCGCGTCAGTCCATTCAATCGCTGAGTGGTCGCTCATTCCTCCATGATGCAGGAGCAAGCCGATCCCGACAATCCCGGACGTGAGCGAATTGTTGATGAAGGTTGATTGCAGTCGAATCTGATCGACAGGCGCATCACCTTGAATAATCATGACGCTGTCGATCGCGCGGAAACGTCCGCGACCTTAAAAAAACCTTAAAATTCGCTGTTTTCGAGTCGCCTCGAAACAGCAACGGCCAGCATAAGTGCTGGCCGTTGAGTAAGTTAAGATTGGTTGCGGGGGCGGGATTTGAACCCGCGACCTTTGGGTTATGAGCCCAACGAGCTACCAGACTGCTCCACCCCGCGACATTTGGTGAGGACGCTGCGACGGCTGGATGGCTCCGGCCGCGGCGAGGGACGCGATTATCGGGTCGCGGCTCGCTAGCGTCAAGGGCCTTCGTAACCCTCCGTCTCCGATTGCCATTCCCGGGAAGACGCTGGCACGGATATCGTTTGTCGCCTCGTTCGGATGAAACGACTTTTCCTCATTTTCCTTCTTTCCGCGACGGCCGAGGGGACGACTCTACCGGGGTTTCACGTGCAGTTGGTGCAGGCCGCGGCCGGCTTCATTACCGCGCTCGCCGTCGATTCGCAGGGGACGATTTACTACTCCGTCAAGAGTGGCGACATCGTTCGCGCCGGAGCCGTGCCGGAGGTCGTCGCGCACCTGCCGACCGTCGGCGAGGGCAACTCAGGGCTGATCGGGTTGGCGCTGCGCGACGACCACACCGCAATCGTTCACTACACCACGCCGAGGCAGACGTATGACGTCGTGTCGGCGGTGGATTTGGTGACGGGGGTTGAGACAGAGATCCATCGCTTCGCCACCGACCGCGATTTTCCCGAGCGCGGCGCATCGACCGAACATCATGGCGGCAATCTCACCGTCGCGCCGGACGGCTCGATCTTTCTCGCCATCGGCGATTACGGCGTCGGCATCGTCGCGTCGGAGCTCGACTGGAACGGCGGCAAGGTGTGGCGGATTCTTCCTGACGGAACGGTCATGCAGTTCGCGCACGGGTTCCGGAACCCGTTCGACCTGGCGTGGGACGACGCCACGCAGCGCGTCATCATCACCGACAACGGCGACGCGGTCGATGACGAGATCGACGTCGTCGCGCAGGGCGACGATTGCGGCTGGCCGTACACCGCCGGCAAAGAGCCTGCCGTGACGGGAGCGCGCACGCCGGCTTACGTCTTCCCGACCGTCATTGCGCCGACCGGACTGGCACCGCTGAGCGGGCGCAACGCCATCCTGCGCCGCGGCTATCTGCTTGGAAGCTACGTGGCCCAGGCGCTCTACTACGTACCTGACGTTTACGCGCAGCCGGTGCCCGATCCGGTGGCCGTCATTCAAAACGAGACCGACCCGATCATCGACGTCGTCGAGGCACCGAATGGCGACATCTACTTCGCATCGGGCCTCGGCATCTACAAGCTGAACGTTCCGGCACGGGGCGACTGCAACGGCGACGGCCTCGTCAACTCGGTGGACATCGCAGTGCTGGGCAACGTGCTAACCCACGGACCGCAACCGATGACGGCGATGCAGAATGCGAGCTGGGGCTGCGACGCGAATGGCGACGGCATCATCGACGTACGCGACCTTGCCGTGGTCGCGTCGATGGTTCGGGGACGTGCCGTACGACGGTAGCGCCGCCCCGAATTTTTCAATTACGATTCAGCTTCAACACGCCGGAGGAAACGAACCTATGTACGACGAACAGATCGCTGGTCCGATGCGCGAGGAATTGACGCAGCTCGGATTTGAAGAGACGCGCACGCCGCAGCAGGTGGACGCGGTGCTGCAGGAGAAGAAGGGGACGGTTCTCGTGGTCGTCAACTCGGTGTGCGGATGCGCAGCCGGTGTGGCCCGTCCCGCCATCGCTCTCGCGCTCGAAACTGACGTGAAGCCCGACCGCATGATCACCGTCTTTGCCGGCAACGACCGTGAAGCGACGCAGCGCGCGCGCGAGTACTTTGTCGGCTATCGCCCGTCATCCCCGTCGGTCGCGCTCTTCCGCGACGGCGAGCTGGTGAAGATGATCGAGCGCCATCAGATCGAAGGGCGCGCCGCGTACGACATCGCGGCGGAGCTGACTGCGGCATTTCATCAGTTCTGCGCGAGCGAAGCCGCGGTCCATTAGCGAAAAAGTGGAACCACAGAGACACAGAGATCGCAGAGAGATTCTCTTTGTGCCCTCTGTGCCTCAGTGGTGAAACGATTTTCCTAACGTCTCCGCATCACCACGATGGTTTTGTCGTCCGTCGGTTTGCTTCCGCGCTCGAACGCGGTGACTGCATTGAGGACAGCAGGCGGGATTTCGTTCGCCGCGGCGTTGCTCTGCGACAAGAAAAGCTCGCGCAGGCGCTCGTTGCCGAATTCGACTTCATCGGGATCGGCGGCTTCGTTGAGGCCGTCGGTGTAGAGGAAGAGCGTCGATCCCGGCGGCAGTTCGATCGTGCCCTCGGTGTACGACGACTCCGGGAGCAAGCCGATCGGTCTCCCCGTCGATCCGATCTCGCTGAGCACGTTCGCGGCGATGATGTACGGCGGGTTGTGGCCGGCGTTCACATAGCGCAGCACGCCGGTCGACGGCGTGTAGCGCGCGAAGAAAAACGTCGCGTATTTGCGGCCGCTTGCGCTCCGAAAAATCAGGGCGTTGAGGCGCGCCACGAGGCGAGCCAGATCGTCCTCGATCGGCGCGGCCACGCGTAACGCGGCCTGCACGCTGGACATGATCAGCGCAGCGGAAACGCCTTTGCCGGAGACGTCGCCGATGGCCAGGCCGAGGTCGCCGTCGGGGAGCTCGAGGAAATCGAAATAGTCGCCGCCGACCTCGTAGCAGGGGAGGCTTAGCGCGCCGAGCTCGACGCCGCGCACGTCGACCGGCGCGGACGGCAGCAGGCGGCGCTGAATCTCGCGGCCGAGGGCCAGCTCCTGCTCCATGCGCTGCTTTTCGAGCAGCTCGATGTGCAGCGTCGCGTTCTCCATGGCGATGGCCATGTGGTCGGAGATGCCGCTGAGGAACTCGAGGTCGCGCGGCCCGAATGCGCCATTCGTTTTATTCAGGAGCTGCAGCACGCCGACGACGCGCTGGCCGCGATTTTTGATCGGCACGCAGAGCATCGACCGCGTGCGGTAGCCGGTCTTCTGATCGAGCGAACGGTCGAAGCGCGGATCGTCGTAGGCGTCGTGCAGGATCAGCGGCTCGCCGGTCGCCGCCACGCTGCCGGCTAGACCTTTGCCGATCGGCAGACGGATCTCCGTCGAGAGCTCGCCGGCGATCTTCGTCCAGATCTCCTGCTTCGCCTCGTCGACGAAGTAGAGCGTGCCGCGCTCGACGTGCAGCTCATTGCGCGCAACGGTCAGGATCGACGCGAACAGCGTGTCGGGCTCGATCGATGAGTTGATCAGCTTCGACGCTTCGACGAGCGTGCGCAGACGCTCCATCTCGTCGCGGTCGGCGAGCGTGGAGACGATGCGCCCGACCACGATGCGATCGCGATCGCTGAACTGCAGGCCGCTGTGAAATGCCGCGTCGGCGCGCTCGCTGCGGACGACGGTGCAGTCGACCTCGATCTCCTCGCCATCCCACGCGAACCGGAGCGTATGCGGACCAACCAGCAACGGCTCGTCGTGTTCGACGCGCGTACCGAAGACGCCGATGTCGACGATGCGGACGTCGCGATCGGCCACGCGTCCGGCAAGCGGCGACGACAGCAACAGCCGTTCGGCACGGCGGCGATCCTGATCGAGCATTGGGCGGATATTATGCGCGGCTTCGCCGGCGCTTTCGGTTCGCGATTACTACGGTTCGCCCGCTGTGCCGGTCGTGTCTGAAATCACGCAATGTTCGAAGCCTTCGCCGAACGCGACTACCGGCGTTTCTGGACCGCGCAATTCATCTCCAACATCGGCTCGTGGATGCAGGGGCTGGCGCAGGGATGGCTCGTCTATCGCCTGACCGACTCGCCGTTCCTCCTCGGCTTCGTCGCGTTCGCGAACTCCGCACCATCGCTGCTGTTCATGCTGCCGGCCGGCGTGCTCGCCGATCATCTCGACCGATTGCGAACGTTTCGCGCGTCGCAAATCACGCAGGCACTGTCGGCGTTGTTGATCGCGCTCTCGATTTACACCGGTCACATTGCCGTGTGGCAGATCGTGGCCGCGTCGCTGATCAGCGGCGTGGCGATTTCGTTCTCGGCGCCCGCATACCAGGCGATGGTGGTCGATCTCCTCGACGACCGCGCCCGCCTCTCGAACGCCGTGGCGATGAATTCTCTGCAGTTCAATCTATCGCGCGCGCTCGGACCGCTGCTGGCCGGACTGACGTTGCACGCGTGGGGCAGCTTCTGGTGTTTCTTCGTCAACGCGCTCTCATTCGTGCCGCAGATTTTCGTGCTCGGACGTTTGCAGAAACGGCAGGTGCGCGCGGAACCGATCGGCGCAATGTCGGCGCGGCTCGCCGAAGGCTTGCGCTACGTGCACGGCGACCGCGTCATGAAACTGCTGCTCGCGATCGTGGCGATCATCAGCCTCCTCGGCTATCCCTACGTGACGTTGATGCCGATGGCGGCGCGCCTTCTCTACGCCCACGACGATGCGCGCGGCCTCGGCATTCTGATGGGATCGATCGGCATCGGCGCGCTCCTCGGCGCGCTGGCGTTGTCCGTGCGGACGCCGCGGAATCTGATGCGGATCATCATCCTTTCGCTGTCCGCATTCGGCCTGGCCCTCGGAGTCATTGGATTCATTCACGCGCGGCTGATCATCGTGCCGCTGCTCGCGATTAGCGGCTGCGCCATGGTGGTCTGCGCCGCGCTCTGCAACACCGCGATTCAGCAGCGCGTCCCCGACGCGATGCGCGGCCGCGTGCTGAGCATGTACACCTTCGGCTTCTTCGGCTTCCTTCCGTTCGGCAATCTCGTCGCCGGCGCAATCGCCGAACACCGCGGCCTGCCGATGACGATGATCGTGCTCGGCGGAGGATTGGTCGCGGCCGCAATCGCGGCGATCGTGGTCTTAAACCGCGCGAAGTCCGCCGGCGGCGATAATCTGCGGGAACGATGAAAAAAGCGCTGATCGTCATCGCCGCAATCGCACTGGTGGTGTGGGTGATCTCTTGGTTCCGGACTCCGGGCGCCGTCATCAGCTCGGGCGCGCGGCCGTGGCCGGGAGGGATGGGGACGCTCGATGCGGCCACCAGCCGGTTCCCGCCGCAGAAGGCGAACGAAGCGTCTGCGAAGCTGACGTCACTCGCCAATGCACTGCCGAAGAATGAAGCCGCGGACGAATTCGTACGGCGCGAAATCGCCCGAGGAGAGATGACCATCGGCGGCTCGCCGGCGATGCCCGATGTCTCTGCAATCCGCGAGTTGCTGTTGCGCGAACCGGTGGTCTGGGAGCGGCACGAAGGAATTGGCGGTGGCAACGACTCGAATGCGGACCGGACGACGCAGCTGACCGTGGCGAGGGCGCTCGTCGCCAGCGCGCTCGTGAAAGCGCGCGCAAACAATTCCTCGGCGTGGCAAGACCTGCAAGCCGTCTGGAATCTCGCGCGCTCGCTGGACGGGCATCCGCAGATGATGGTGCAGACCGCGGCGCTGTCGATGGCGCGGATGATCAACGCCGTCGCCTGGAAAATGCCGCTGCCCGTTCCGGCGTGGTTCGGCCAGTTGCAGCAGCGCGACACCCTGCGGCCGCTGCTCGAGGCCTTTCAGCATCAAACGGCGTCGTACGAGAAAGACG